>DAIOEG010000067.1:0-9876 GCA_036746415.1 Phycisphaera sp.
GCTGATCGTGACCGACTCCGGCGGCATCCAGGAGGAGGCGCCGTCGCTTGGCAAGGCGACGCTGGTCATCCGTGAGAACACCGAGCGGCCGGACGGAGTCACGGCGGGCGTTGCACGTCTTGTGCCCACGGCGGAAGCGCTGCGTGAACAGCTTGTGTCGGTCGAGCGTGAAAACTGGCCAGCTCAGGTGAAGGCGATCGCGAATCCTTATGGTCTTGGCGATGCGGGTGAGCGCATCGCGGAGGTCTTGATGCACACCTTCAGGCCCGCGATGCAGCTTGTAACAAGCGGAGTGGACACGCTGTGATCAAGCTCAAGTCAACATCACCACAACCCGCTGCAGCAGCACAGTGCACGTCGGGCGTTCAAGCGCAGCACGGACCGTCGGCGGTTGGCCCATCCAGCACGCACCTCTTGAGCTTCGCGGTGGAGGAGTATTTCCACGCGTCGCCGTTCGACAGGATGCTTGATGCGAGACACCGTCGTCGTCTGGAGACGCGGCTGTCGGCGAACGTGGACCGCGTGCTAGAGATGCTTTCGGAGCATCGGACGTTGGCGACGTTTTTCGTGCTGGGCGAGGTTGCGGACCGTCACACGGACACGATCAAGCGGATTGCTGCGGCGGGTCATGAGCTTGCGGCGCGGACGTATGAGCCCAAGACGCTTACTGAGTTGGGTCCCGATGGCCTGCGTCAGCAGGCGCGTCGTGTGAAGCTGACGTTGGAAGACATCGCACAGCGGTCGGTGCAGGGGTTTCGTGTGGCGCGTGGGCGTCTTGGGCCCGGGGAGCTTTGGGCGCTGGACACGCTGGCGGAGCTTGGGTTCGGTTACGACTCGTCGTTTTACCCGCGGTTCCGCGAGTTGTCGGATGAGCGGTTGCATCGGTTCCCGTTTGTGCATGAGCACGGGGGGCGATCGATCGTGGAGTTTCCGATGTCGACGTGGGGGCCGGACGGGATGTTGTTGCCGTTGGCGGGTGGGAACGCGATGCGTCAGTTGCCTGTGTTTCCGGTGCGTTGGGCGGTGCGTGACTGGTCGCGTCGTTACACGTCTCCGTTCAACATGTTTTTCCATGTATGGGAGTTTGATGCGTCGTTGCCGAGGTTGTCGATCGGTGGTTGGTGGACGCGGATGCGTCGGTACCGCAACCTGGGTCGGATGGGCGGGTTGCTGTCTGGGTTTGCGCGGGAGTATGCGTTTGAGTCGATCGGGGGGTATCTGGATCGTGTGGGAGTGGAGTCACATCTGAATGTTGAAGTGGTGGCTGCGCCTTCGGCGCGGTCGCCATCGGTGGCGTTGCCCAAGTCGTTGCCGACGAGCGTGCGCATGCCGTTGGCGTTGCACACGCGGACACTGGACGATCGTCGGCGGGACGCGGTGAGCCCGCTGGAGCCGTCGGTGTTGGAGCCGTTCACGGTGGTGATCCCGTGCTTCAACGAGGCGCCCACGCTGCCGTACACACAGCAGGCGTTGGACGAGCTGGCGCAGGTGTTGGAGCCTCGCGCTCTGCGTTACATTTTTGTGGATGACAAGAGCACAGACGACACATTGTTTCAGTTGCGCAGGCGGTTTGGTGATCGGCCAGGGTGTCATGTGATTGCGCAGAATGTGAACCGTGGCGTGGCGTCGGCGATCATGACGGGCCTGCGTGCTGCGGAGACGGAACTGGTGGGCTCGATGGACTGCGACTGCACCTATGATCCGGCAGGGTTCGCGGAACTACTCAAGCTGATGGAGGCAGGCGGGCCCGAGGTGGCTCTCGTGACAAGCTCTCCGTATCATCCACGCGGAGGCGTGAAGAACGTGCCGGGCTGGCGGCTGGCGTTGTCCAAGACGCTGTCAAGAATGTATCGGCTGCTGCTGCGGAACCAGCTTTACACGTACACGAGTTGTTTTCGGGTGTACCGGCGGTCGGCGTTGTCGAAGCTGACGATCGAGAACGGTGGGTTTCTCGGGATGGCTGAGATGATCGCGCAGCTCGACCGAGGCGGGCATCGGGTGATGGAGTGGCCCGCGGTACTCGAGTCGCGTCTGCTTGGGCGATCAAAAATGAAGGTGTTGCGGACCATTGTGGCGCATCTGCGGCTGCTGGGCGGGCTGGTGCTCACGCAGGGCAAGAGTCGTCGCGGGCATCGGCGGCATCGGCCAGCGTATTAATCACAGACGCACGCCGATGCATGCAGATGGGAGAAGCGGGGGGGGGGCTAATAAGTGGATGCCCGTCGATCGAGGTGGCAACATGTGGGGTGCCGTGGCGTGTAGGATTCGGCTTCGTCGCGGGTGTGGCGAAATTGGCAGACGCACCAGATTTAGGTTCTGCCGGCCTCACGGCCTTGGAGGTTCGAGTCCTCTCACCCGCATTGATTCGTGAATGTGTTGAGCCCCCGGGAAGAAAAGCCACGTGCCGGACTCGGACCGGCGACCTGTTGTTTACAAAACAACTGCTCTACCAACTGAGCTAACGTGGCGTGCAAATGCAGTATAGAGCGAAGGCGCGGGGGTCGGTGTGGGGAGCAGGGGGCCTGAAGGCCCCCGGGCTCTTGGGAGGTGGGGTTCACAGGATTTTACGGGTCATGGCGCGTTTGATGTCGCGGTCGCTCTCTCGTTTTTTGATGTCTTCGCGTTTGTCGTAGTGGTGCTTGCCGGTGGCGAGGCCGAGCTCGACTTTGACTTTACCTCGGACGAAGTAAATGGCGAGCGGGACGAGCGTGACGCCTTTGGGGCCGGTGGCGTCGAGGAGTTTCTGGAGTTCGCGTTTGTGTGCGAGGAGCTTGCGGGGTCGTTTGGGTTCGTGCTGGTGTTCGCCGGCCTGTGGGTAGAGGGCGATATCGACGTTCATGAGGTTGAGCACGAGGGTGTTGCCCGCGAAGGAGGCGTACCCTTCGGCGAGGGACACCTTGCCCAGCCGGATGGACTTGACCTCGCTGCCCTGGAGCTGGATACCACACTCGAGCTTGTCGGTGACAAAGTAGTCGTGGCGGGCGCGTCGATTCTCGATGCGGGGGTTGAAGTTGTGGTCGGCGTGTTTGCGAGCCATGGTGTTGGGGGCGGTGGGGCTGAATGTTGGATGGGGGTTGTGAATCAACCACGGAGGCGCGAAGGACACGAAGCAGCAGAGGGCGTCATCGTGGTTTATTCAGACATATTCAGTCGGGCCAGTGGCCGGTGTAGACCTCGACGGCGGGGCCGGTCATGAGGACGTGCTGGTCGGCCTCGCGCCACTCGATGATGAGTTCGCCGCCGGGCAGGGCGGCGGTGATGCGTCGTTGCGTCTTGCCGGTGAGGACGCCGGCGACGGCGACGGCGCACGCGCCGGTGCCGCAGGCGAGCGTCGGTCCCGAGCCGCGTTCCCAGTGGTACACACGGACGCGGGTGGGCGACTCGACGCGCGCGAAGTGGACATTCATACGTTTGGGGTACGCGTGGTGTTGTTCGAGCTGCTGGCCCAGGGAGGGTTGCTCGATGGGTTGGCTGTCGTGCATGAAAAAGACGGCGTGGGGGTTGCCCATGCTGACGTAGGTGGCGTCGATGGTGTGTTCGTCGAGCTTACGTTCGTCGACGGGGATGTGTGGGAGTTCGAGCATGGGCGGGCCCATGTCGACGGTGACGGTTTTCACGTGGCCTTGCGGGTCGAGGGTGTAGTCGAGGGTCTTCATGCCCGCGGGGGTTTGGATGTGCATGGGACGGGCGCTTCGGGCGTCGGGGAAGAGTTGGTGGTCGTGTGCGAACTTGCAGACGCACCGGATGCCGTTGCCGCACATCTGGCCTTCGGAGCCGTCGCTGTTGAACATGCGCATCCGGCAGTGCGCAATGCCAAACCCTTCCAGCGCGGGGTCGGGCGGGAGCACCAGGATGAGCCCGTCGGAGCCGATGCCTTTTTGGCGTTGGCTGATCTGGATGGCGAGTTGGCTGGGGTTGGCGACGGTTTGGGTGAAGCCATCGATATAGACGTAGTCGTTGCCAGCGCCGTGCATCTTGACGAAGTTCATCGAGTGATATTAGCGAAGGCGGGGGAGCCAGATGCTTCGCACAGCGGCGGTGCGCAGCGTCGGCGTGGTGGGGTGTTGCTTGTGCTGTTGGCACCTTGGCGCCTTGAGGGCTGTAGCATGGGATATGTATGTGGGACCTTTGGTACATCCTGCTGTGTGTGCTGCTGGGCGTGTCGTCGTTTCTGGCGGTGCGTGCGGGGGTGGGGCCTGTGCTGCGTTGGCTGGGGCGACAGGAGCGAGCGTATGACAGCGTGCTGCGTCAGCGGCTCATGTTGGATGTGGAGCCCCGGCACGCGGTGTATCTGACGCTGACGCTGATCGGGGTGGCGTTGTTGTTCGGCCTGCTCGTCACGGACAGCTGGGTCATCGCGGCGGTGTGCGGTGGGTTGGCGTTTTTTGTGCCCAATCTGGTGATCCGTCACCTGGCCCAATCGCGCCGGCGGACGCTGGACCGCCAGCTGGTCGATGCGTTGCTCACGTTGTCGGCGGGTGTGCGGGCGGGGCTGAATCTGGTACAGGCGATGGAGCTTGTCGCACGCAACCACACCGGGCCTGTGAAGCAGGAGTTTGGCCAGATGTTGCGGGAGTACGAGCTGGGGCTGGACCTGAACCATGCGATGCGCAACACGAGCGGGCGCATCGGTTCGCCCTTGTATCGACTGATGTTTACAGCGATCGAGATGCACCGCACGCGGGGCGGGGACGTGGGCGAGTCGCTCGACAAGATCGCGGCATCGGTGCGTGATATTCAGCGTCTGGAGGGCAAGCTGGACGCGGTGACGGCACAGAGCCGGGGTCAGGCGAACATGATGGCGTTGATGCCGTTTGTGTTTTTGGGTGTGATGTCGGCAATTGATTCGGAGGGTGTGCAGTTGTTGTTCACGGACGTGGTGGGCAGGTTGTTGCTCATCCTGTCGGGGGTGATGATTCTGGCGGCGTATGTTTGGATCTACCGGATCATGGACGTGGATATCTGATGTTGACGCAATCGTTGTTGTTGGCGGTGCTCTCTTCGCTGGCGGTGTTTGCGGCGGTGGCGGGGTTGTACGTCGCGTTACTTGGGCGTTCGGTGGTGGTGGAGCCGCCGCTGCACCGCCGGGTGGCTCGTGCGCTCATGGCGGATGCGCCGACGGTGTTTGAGCAGCCGGGCGTGGGCCGGGTGCTTGCGCCGATGGTGGCGATGGTGGGTCGTTTGAACCTGCCGGGGCTGAAGGCGCGGGTGCGTGCGGACCTGGACGGCGCGGGCCTGGGGGCGCAGTACAGCGCGGAGCAGTTCATCGCGTTGTGTGTGATCCTGGGGTTTGTGGCGGCGTGCAGCGGGGCACTGGCGGAGGCGTCGCTGGGCGGCGGGCTGTTGTTGCTGGTGGTGCCGATCTTCGGCGTGCTTGGGTTTTACGTGCCGATGCTGCTGCTGAGTCAGATGCGTGGCCGGCGGGTGTTGCTGATTGCCAAGCAGTTGCCGTACACCCTCGACCTTGTGTCGCTTGTGATGAAGGCGGGGTCCAGCTTCACCGAGGCGGTGGAGACGCTGATCCGCGACAACCCGCAGGAGGAGTTGAACCGCGAGCTGGCGGTCATGCTGGGCGAGGTGTCGCTTGGGACCACGCGTGCGCAGGCGATGGAGAACCTCGCGGCGCGGGTGCCGTTGGAGTCGCTGCGGTCGGTGGTGTCGTCGGTGAATCAGGCGGAGATGCTGGGCACCCCGTTGGCGGGGATCTTGCAGGAGCAATCGGTGACGCTGCGGAACATCCGCGCGGTGACGGCGGAGAAGAAGTCGGCGTCGGCGTCGCTTCGGATCCTCGTGCCTTCGATGCTGATCATGGCGGCGGTGTTGCTGGTGGTCTTCGGGCCGATGGTGGTACGTTTTGTACGAGGGGAGTTCTCGCTTGGCTGACCTTGAAGTGACGATTATGGCGGGGCCGACGGCGGGGCAACGCTTGGTGCTGCACGGCGTGGCGGACGCATCAGGCCAGGCGCAGGTGCTCACGTTTGGACGGGACGCGGGGTCGTCGGTGGTCATCGATGTGCCGGAGGTCTCGCGCCACCACGGCGACCTGAGGGCCGAGGGCGACACGTGGGTCGTCGTGAACCACTCGCCCAACGGCACGACGGTGAACGGCAAGTCGGTGGGGCGGTCGGGCAAGGTAGTGGTGGGCGCGGTGTCGGTGGGCGTGGGTCGCATGGAGTTGATGCGTTGCAAGCCCAGGTTGCGGGGCAAGGCGGTGGACCAGCCGGTCGATACCCGGGTGATCGCAGACGCCGGCCGGGAGGCGAGCACGCTTGGCAAGGTAAACCGCACGAAGCTGCTGCTGGGCGTGGTGGTGTTCTGGATCGCGTTGTTTGGTGTTCTGCTCGCGTTGCAGCCGTTTTTCAGCGGGGGTAAGGGCGGGAGCGGCGGGTCGCTGCCGCGCGTCAGCCGATGGCCCTGCAGCCGGCCAACCAGCGTCGTTACGAGCAAGCGCTCGGCGAGGCAGACAACCTCTACGCCCAGCGCGAGGTACGGGCCGAGGCGGCATCGCGCGCGCAGCTGGCTTACAAGGAGGCGCTCCGCTTCCGGGCCGATGGCGGGTTCGATCAGCCGCTGATCCAACGGCGGTACCTCGACCTCACCGACGCCGTCGCAGACCAGATCATCCAGCGCTACAACGACGCCTACGGCAAGCTCGCGAGCGACCGCCCCGAGTCGGCCCTCAAGGCGTTCGACGACCTGGTGGACTTCTACCCCGACCACGCGATGGGCCAGCAGAGCTTGCAACGCCACATCCAAAAGATGCGCGAGCTCGCACGCCAACGCGCGGATTAATGCGTGGGCCCGGGTGGGCCCGGTACCACCGAAGAGGTCGGCTGCCGACAGGGTCCTGTTGATCGCGTCGTGATTGCAATTGCCTGTGTGTCGTCGTGCTCAAATGGGTTTAGGATTGCCGAATGCTCAGTGCGTGGTTTTCAGAGGCGTTAGGGTTGATGGAGCGTGGCGGGCCGGTGACGTTGGAGCCGTGAACGACGGCGATGAGGCCCGTGTCTCTGCGGATGGCTATGCGGATGTCGTCGGGGTCGACGCGGCGGTGAGCGGGTCGCAGGGGATGCGTGACTGCTGGACGTGGTGGTGTTGGACGAGGTCGTTAAAGGGCCGGAGGACCGAGTTGTGGTCCAGGTCGGTGGTGATGATGTGGCGACGTTTGGCGTCGGGGTGGATCAGGCCGTGGATGGCGAGGTTGAGCGCATCGGTGGTGTTGAGGGTGAAGACGACGTGGTCGGGCGACTGGCCGTGGATCAGCATGTTGATGCGCTGCCGGCACTGGTGGAAGGTGTCGGTGGCTTCGCGCGCCTCGGCATACGCGCCGCGCCCGGGGGACGCGCCGCAGTGGGTTGCGTAAAGGTTCATCGCTTCCAGGACGCAGGGCGGCTTGGGGAAGCTGGTGGCCGCGTTGTCGAGGTACAGGCGTTGGGGCGCACGCATGACGTGGGCAGCGTAGGGCAACGGCCCGCGCGAATGACCTGCGGCGTTCCACGCAGCCGTGGCTGCGGGGGCGGTTCAGACGCGGCGTCAGACCTTAACGGCGGTGCTCACCGAGGCCTGCGCCACTTCGTCGGCGGTGACTTCGCGGTTGAGCTGCTCGCTGCGGTAGATGCCCTCGCTGATGAGACTGGTCTGCAGCGCGATACGGTCGGTGGGGAGGAGCTCAACCTCGCCGCGCAGCGCCGCGATCCAGTGTTGCTGCGGGCCGGTGTACGCGTGCGTGGCGGGCTCGGTCATCGACAGGCGGTACTCAATGCCGCCTTCGTCGAAGGTGGTGTTCGCTTCAAGGTCTTCGATGGAGGAATGGAAGGAGAAGGGTTCGAGCTTGACGCCGCCCTTGCTGCCCAAGACGAAGCTGTGTCCCATCGAGTCCAGGTTGACGGCCCAGGCCTCGGCGACCTCGAGCGTCGAGCCGTTGTTAAAGCGCACGAAGCCCAGCCCCAGTTCCTCGACGTCGTATCCGCTGGAGGCGCGCCGGCTCTCGTGCATGGCGAGCTTCTGGTAGGTCTTGCCGCTGATGCGCGCGACGTCGGGGTTGCCCATCAGGTACAGGGCACGGCTGATGTGGTAGACGCCCATGTCGTAGAGCGCGCCGCCGGCGCTGTTGCGCTTCTGAACAAAGGTGGGCGTGCCGTAGCCGTCGACGAAGGGCCTGCCGCGCCGGCGGGTGCCGCAGCTCCGGGCGTGGTAGACCTCGCCGAGCTGGCCTTGGTCGATGAGGTGCTTGGCGAAGCGGGTGCCGCGGTCGAAGAGCTTGGCGAGCTGGATGCTGAGCATCTTGCCGGTGCGTGCGGAGGCGTCGAGCATGGCCTTGCCGTCGGCGTAGCTGCCGGCGATGGGCTTCTCGCAGTAGCAGTGCTTGCCTGCCTCCATCACGGCGATGCTGAAGGGCGCGTGGAAGTTGTTGTGCAGGCACACGTCCACCGCGTCCAGATCGTCGCGCTCAAGCATCTCGCGGAACGACGTGTAGGTGTGTGGGATCTTGAACTGCGAAGCGACCTTGGCGAGTTCGTCTGCGTTGATGTCGCAGGCGGCGACGAGCTCGACGCCCTGCATCTTGGAGTAGGTCTCGAGGTGCGCCTTGGCGATCTGTCCGACGCCGATGATGCCGATGCGGATGTGTTTCATGGGTGGTTTAGCCGTTGGGTTGTTCGTCCCGGGGGTGGAGGAGTGCGTTGCCTTTGTAGTGGCCGGGTCGTCCTTGCGTGAGGAGTGCGAGAGCGCGCCGGGCCTGTCCGATCTGTGCCTCGACTTCGGCGAGTTCGTTCTTGCCGGAGTGGTGTTCGATACCCAGTGCGCCGGTGTAGCCCGCGTCGAGCAGGGCGGTGATGGCTTGCTCGCAACGGGTCTGGCAGGTGCGCTGGTCCACATGCGTATGGATGGCGATGGGGGCGAGCGCGCGGTCGTAGTCGTCGGGGCTGGTCCAGGTGTCCTTGCCCATGTGGAGCAGGATGCCGTAGTGCGGCGAGGCGATGGCGGCGTGGAGCTTGAGCATGTTGTCGGGGTAGTTGGTCGCGCCCCAGTGCGTCTCGGGGCCGACTTTGTAGCCGCCGTCACCCGCGCGCTTGGCAAAGGCGCGGAAGGTGTCGGCGATGAAGTCGAACTGCTCGGCGGTCCAGTGACGGTCGCGCCCGCCGGTGTCGATGCGGACGGTGCATGCGCCCAGCAGCTCGGCTGCGCGGAGGTGGCGTTCGGCGAGCGCCCGGTTGTGCTGGCGCTGCTCGGCGGTGTCTTCCCAGGGGTGGCAGCCGTCGGCGTGGTAGTTGACGCACACCAGGCCACGCTCGTCCATCGCCGTGCGCACCTTCTTCAGACGCGCCTCGTCGAGCTGCACCTCGACATCGCGGCCAAGCAACCCGTTCCAGATGTCGGCCGTGTTCAGGTGGTACCTGTACCGGCACGCCTCAAGGTAGGTGAAGATGTCGAAGATGCCCTCGGTCAGCGCGCCGTGGAACGTGAACGAAGCGATCGAGATGTCAAGGGGTCGATGGTTCATCGTGGGTCAGTGAATAGGTTGAGGTTCTTGTGAATATGCGCACGTCGGCACGTCGAGGTCGATATCAAGCAGCCCCGCGTCGTTATCAATCTCAGCCATGCAGTCGGGGCTCAGAACAATACTGGAGCGGGCTTGCAGCCGTAGACGCCTGGCGTTCGCGGGGTTGTGCAGCAGCAGGTGCCGACCGGCGGCGGTGAAGGTGCAGGCGACAAGGTGGACCGTGGTGTCCACGGCGTCGAAGGGCGAGCCGGGCCAGATGGAGATCGGGTTGTTGCCGAAGCGACACGCGAGGAGGGTGACATCGGTGACGGGTGCGCTCATGGCGACCAGCGGCGCATCGTGGTGCGCAACGACGCGCTCAAAGCAAAGGCCCG
>DAIOEG010000068.1:0-9838 GCA_036746415.1 Phycisphaera sp.
CGATGAGCAGGATAGCGTCCATGCGGACGCTCTGGCCGGCGTCGTCGGTGACGGTGAGTCGGCCGGTGCCTGACCAGTGGGCGTCGCGATCGCCTTGCAGTTGCAAGAGCGGATGCGTGGTGGCGGGCGTGTTTGAATCAGTGGCTGCGCGTGGCGATGTACAGCCGAGCATGCACGCGGGCCATGCAACACAGAGCGACATCGCCACACGAAGCATGCATGTCATGGTGTTGCCCCGGCTCCTGCGTTCGCATCGAGCGTTGTGACGGTGACGCCCTCGGGCAGGTGGAGTGACAGGTCTTCTGCGGTGATGGGCACGTTGAGTTGCACGTCGGTGAAGATCAGCCGGGTCGTCTCATCGGGCGAGCCGGGGAGCGTGAGTTGCTCGGCGAAGCCGCTGTTTGGGTTGAGGGTGAGCAGGAGCGGGGTGTTGCTGCTTGGCACTTCGGTGCGGGGTTGGAGTGTGAGCGTGAGTGTGTCGGGCGTTTGATCGAGGGACGCAAGCGACCATTGCTCTTGCATGGTGTCGGGGTTGAAGCGGAGGCCATCGCCCAGTTGCAGCATGGGGCCTGTGAGGTTGAGCTGTTCGGCTGATTGCGCGTCGGGGTCGTAGAGGGTGAGCGTGGAGCCCTTGATGAGCATGACGGTCTGGTAGGGCTCGGTGGTGTCGAAGCGGAGCGTGCCTTGGGCGAGTCGGACCTTGCCGTGCGTGGTGATGGGTTGACGCAGGAGCGGGGTGGATTTTTCTTGGGTGAATTGTGCCTGCGCGGTTTGGAACGGCCGCGCGTTGGCGAGTGCATCGCGGAGCTGCTGCCAGCGCTTCGGCTCGGTGTCGTCGGCGTTGCAGAGGGTGGTTGCGAGGATGCACAGCGCGGCGCAGGCGGATCGGATGATCATGGTGATTGCGTGCATGGGTCCAGTGTAGTCGTCGGCTGCGCGGGGCCTGTCGGTTGGCCGGGCTCGATGTGGACCAGACAATCGCGGAGCGTTGGGAACGCTTCGAGCAGGGCGTCTTTGACGCGGTGGCCGACGCGGTGTGCATCGATGACGGGCATGGTGGGGTCCACTTGCACGTGGATGTCGGCGAAGTGTTCGAGGCCGCTTTTGCGGATGCGTAGCGACTCGATGCCGACGACGTGGGGGACGCTGTGGGCGATGGCTCGTGCGGCGATGAGGAGCTTGGCGTCGGCTTGTGGGTCGAGTGATTTGCGGAGCGACTCGGCAAGGAGCTTTGAGCCGGCGATGATGATGCCGACGGCAACGACGATGGCGGCGAGGTCATCGGCGAAGCGCCACGCCGGCCCGCCGACGATGACCACGCTCAGGCCCATGAGGACAGCGAGCGAGCAGAGCGCGTCGGCTCGGTGGTCCCAGGCGGCGGCGGCGAGCACGGACGAGCCGGTGCGCCGGCCGACACGGCGCTTGTAGTGGTACAGCGCTTCCTTAATGACGACGTTGAGGCCCGCGACCCAGAGCGTCCACGCCGGCGGCGCATCGTGTTGCACCGTCCAGCGCTGCACGGCTTCGATGGCGATGAGGAACGCGGAGACGAGGATGAGGACGGCGACGTTGCTTGCGGCGACGGACTCGGCCCGGCTGTGGCCGTAGGGGTGCTCATCGTCGGCGGGCCGTTGCGCGTACCACAGCGCGACGACGACCACGACGGAGCTGAGCGCATCGCCGGCGGAGTTGACGGCATCGGCGATCAGCGCGAACGAGTTGGCGTACCACCCGGCGAGGAGCTTGACCGTTGCGAGTGAAGCGTTGATGACCAGCCCCAGCGACGCGGCAAAGCGGGCGGCACGGTAGACCTCTGCCCGTGATAACAGCGGCGCTGGATCGGCGGCTATGCGAGAAGTTGTGCGGTCGGCCTCACCCATGATGGAGCGAGGATAACGCGGGGACTCGTTTGCACCGTTGCTTTAGGATGGCGATGTGAATGAATCACGCGGACATCGTGCGGGGCAGGTGCGGGAGACGATCACGAGCGTGACCAACGCGCGGGTGAAGCAGCTGGTGCGTTGGCGGGAGAAGCCGAGGGAGCGGCAGTCGGCGGGGGTGTTGCTGGCCGAGGGCGTGCGAGAGGTGGAGCGTGCGGCGGCGGCGGGGCTGGTGTTGCGCGAGTGGTATGTGTGTGAGGCGCTTTTGGGTGAGGCGGAGTCGGACCGGTTACGAGTGTTGTTGCGTGGCGCGGTGCCTTGGGGCGTGAGTGAGTCGGTGCTGGTGAAGGTGTCGTTTCACGCGAAGCCCGAGGGGGTGTTAGCGGTGTTTGACGTGCCGGTTTGGACGTTGGAGTCGTTGAAGGCGCCTGCGGGTGCGGCGTTGTATCTGGTGGCGGTGGACACGGAGAAGCCAGGGAACCTTGGGGCGATGGTGCGGTCTGCGTCGGCGGCGGGTGCGGACGCGGTGTTGGCGGTGGGGGCGTCGGTGGACGCGTGGAACCCGCAGGCGATCCGCAACAGCACGGGCGCGGTGTTCTCGCTGCCGGTGGTGCATGTGAATGATGCGTCGTCGGCGGTGTCGTGGTTGAAATCCCGTGGAGTGTTGGTGGTCGCGGCGGTGTCGGGCGCTGGGGAGTTGCCCGAGCGCGTGGCGATGACCGGGCCTGTGGCGATCGTGATCGGGCCCGAGCACGCGGGGCTTTCGGCGTCTTGGAGCGAGTGGGCGGATGCGTCGGTGACAATCCCGATGCCCGGCGGCGCGGCGGCTCTTGCGGGCGGCGCGGTGGATTCGTTGAACGCGTCGGTGTCGGCGGCGGTATTACTGTTTGAGACAGCGCGCCAACGGCGAGCGGCGTCGGCGGCGGGCGGCTTGGGGTCTTGCCCTGCGTGTTGATCTGGTTGCAAATGATGGGGGGAGTGATATCGTGCGAATGTGGTGGTGGTCGGTGGAGTGCCTGCCCTTTCCGCGGCTCGATCCTCCGCGGTGTGACCGTGGTTGCGGCCGAGGACAAACCGATGCACGGGGCGAGCCGTTCGGCCACGTGCGCAGCCCAAACACGGTGAAGGATGTCGATGCGCGTCTTCATGCTCGGATGGGAGTTCCCGCCGTTTGTCTCGGGCGGTTTAGGCACGGCCTGCTACGGCCTGACCAAGGCGATGTCACGGCAGAACGTGCCCGTCACCTTCGTCCTCCCCAAGACCATCGGCAGCGAGTACCACTCGCACGTCCGCCTGCTCGCGCCCCAGTCGCCCCGCGCCGCGCAGGGCGATCGCAACCCCGCCGACGTCGCCAGCACCTACACGATGGACGCGGACTCGCTGCGCTCCGCGGGCTTGCCCGTGTCCTCCAAACACGCGACCGATGCAAGTGGCCAAGCCGCGCAGCCAGGCGATGCCCACGCCCACACGGGCGAACCCTTCGAGCACGTCACGTTCAAGGCCGTGCCCTCGCGCATCCCAAGCCCTTATCTGTCGGCTGCCAACTCGGTCGCCGCCGATGGCGGGACCAACTCGGCCGGCATCAGCTTCATCAACCCCGCGACCGCGCTGCCACAGGAAGCCGCCCGCTCCAGCGCGCATCACCTGCACCACGCCGACGAGAACGGCAGCGCCCCGGCTCACCCCGCCGGCTCATCGCATCACATCCACGAGCACGCACGCGCCGCGTCCATCGGTGCCGAGTACAGCGGCGATCTCATGGCCGAGGCAAGGCGCTACGCCGACTTGTGCGTGGACCTTGCCGACGGCGAAGACTTCGACGTGGTGCATGCGCACGACTGGATGACGTTTCCCGCGGGCATGGCCGTCGCCGCTCACACCGGCAAGCCGCTGGTGGTGCACGTGCACGCGACCGAGTTCGACCGGGCCGGCGAGAACGTCCACAGCGTCGTGTACGACATCGAGCGACGCGGCATGCACGCCGCCGTGCGCGTCATCGCCGTCTCGCGCCGGACACGACAGATCGTGGTCGAGCGTTACGGCGTCGACCCCGACAAGGTCCGCGTGGTGTACAACGGCGTCGAGAACGGCGCGACCAACATCGACCTGGGCCCGCTCCCGCAGATCGACAAGAACGACAAGGTCGTGCTGTTCCTGGGGCGTGTCACGATGCAGAAAGGCCCGGAGTATTTCCTGCAGGCCGCCAAGCGCGTTCTTGAAAAGATCGAGAACGTCAAGTTCGTCGTCGCCGGCTCGGGGGACAAGCTGCCCGAGGCGATCGAGACCGTCGCCCGCTACGGCATCGGCAGCAAGTTCGTCTTCACCGGCTTCCTGCGCGGCGACGACGTGGAGCGCGTCCTGCGCATGGCCGACGTGTTCGTGATGCCCAGCGTCTCCGAGCCGTTCGGCATCGCGCCCCTTGAAGCGATCAACAACGACGTGCCCGTCATCATCAGCAAGCAGTCCGGCGTGAGCGAGGTCCTCGACCACGCGCTCAAGGTCGACTTCTGGGATGTGGACGAGATCGCCAACAAGATCCTCGCGGTCCTCAAACATGCGCCGCTGAGCGCGACGCTGCGTGAACACGCAACCGTTGAGCTGCGACGACTGACCTGGGACGGCGCAGCCGAGAAGGTCCGCGAGGTCTACGAAGAAGCCGCCGCCGTCATGCCCGCGTGATCGGCTTCATGCCCGGTCATTCAACGCTCAACTCAAACGGCACCCCAGGCAACCCGTCCGCGTTTTCCAGCGAACTCGGCGGGAGGTTCTGCCAGCCGTACCGTGCCTTCTGCGGCTCATCGATGCCATCTGCTTTAAGCACGACGGTCTGGCCCTCGATCTTCGCGTCGGCCCACGCCCACTTGCCGTCGCTGCCCGCGATCGAGAAGTCGCGGGTCATCTGCTCACGTCGGCTGCGGAGCCCGTTGGCGTTCTCGTACGAGATCACAAGCGTCTCGCCGCGTCGCTCCACCTTCGTCGGCGTCGGGCCGGCGGGCACGATGTCCTTGCCGTAGACCTCTTGCAGTGCCTGCAGCGCAAGGCGTTTGCCCACATCTAACTTGTTCTGCGGGTGGATGTCGTGGGCCTCTCCGACGTCAATGGCGACAGCGAGAAATGCGCCGGGGATGTGGTCTGCCGACAGGCGTTGCGCTTCGCGCAGCCGTGGCCAGTTCTGCATTGTGTTGGGGTCGTCGCCGTCGGTCATGAAGCCCGCGAGCTGCACGACGCCCATCGCCAGCTCGGGCACTTGCAGACGCTCCCGCCAGGCCCGCGTCATCTCCGTCAGCAGCGCCTCGTAGTGTTGCGGTTCGCCAGCGTTGGATTCGCCTTGGTACCAGACCGCGCCGCGCATCGACATCGGCACCAGCGGGTGGATCATGCCGTTGTAAAGATGCGCCGGCCCAACATCACCTGTCGGCGGCTGGGCCGGCTGGTCGGGCCCATCGTTTCTCAACGCGTGGAACTCCGCCTCGACCGCGTAACGCCAATCACCCGAGAGATCAAACGACACGCCCGCATCTGATGCCAATCGCATCACGTCAGCGGGTCCCATCATGCCACCGTCCCCGCCGTGGTCGCGGACGCGCACCGCGATCGTATTCTCGCCTTCTTTAAGCAGGCCGATGGGCACGGGGTAGGCCCGCTGATGTGCCCAGAACATCTGTTGATGCGGCGTGGTCTGGCCGACGAGCGTACCGTTGACCCAGACCTCATCGAGGTCATCGAGCGCGCCCAGTTGGACGACCGCGCCGCTCGCGGCGATGTCTGCCGAGACCTTGACCGACTTGCGGAACCACACGATCCCGTTGAACGCCAACCCCTGCTTCTGCCACGACCGGCCGGCCTGCATGGTCGCCCACGCGCTGTCGTCAAAGCCCGACGCTTCCCATCCGCTGCTCACGCCTCGGCTGAATGCGCCGTCACGCCCGACCTTGACGAGCCAGGCATCGATCGCGTTGGCGTACGCCTCCCACAGCTGCGCGTGCTCCTGCTGTTCGTCCTGCGTCGGCTGCGCGAGCGACTCGAAGCCCGGCACGTTCAAGAACGACTCGCGCGGCATCCACGACTCGATCCGCGTCCCGCCCCAGCTCGCGTTGATCAGGCCCACCGGCACGCCGAGCGTTTCGTTCAGCATCACCCCGAAGTGATACCCCACGGCGCTGAACGACTCCGCTGACATGGGGCTGGACACCTGCCACGAGCCGATCATCCGGTCCGTCGGTTCCTCAAGGTTCGCCTTCATCACCGTTAGCAGCCGCAGGCCCGCCCGGTCCGCCGATGCGATCGCCGACGTGGCGTTGCTCGACATCGACAACGGCCACTCCATGTTGCTCTGCCCGCTGCAGAGCCAGACCTCGCCCACCAGCACATCCACTAGTTTTCGCGTGACCCCGTCGCCGCGCACCATCAACTCAAAAGGCCCGCCTGCCTCAAGCGCCGGCAGGTCCACGCGGAACCCGCCCTCCGCGTCGGCCACTCCTGTTGCGGTGTGCTCGCCCAGCGTGACGACCACCTGCGACCCGGGCTTCGCCGTCCCCCACACCGGCACGGCGCGCTGCCGTTGAAGCACCATGTGGTCACTGAACACGTCTGCCAGTTCAAGGGCCGAGCTTTGCATGCACAGGATGATAAGACTGATCGAAAGCAGCCGTCGAGACCGCACAACGCCGAGCATTGAAGTGATGCGCATCACAACAAGATACCCGTCCGCTGGTGAATGCGATGGATTGAACAACGGCCCGACACAAACCTAAACCCTTGGTATCCACAACCAATGTCTCTATCTCCTCTGCGTCCTCCGCGCCTCTGCGGTTCAACTTCTCTCCGCTGCGTCACGCATGCCCTTCAACGTCGGCACCCACGCCGACAGCTCCGCGTCGATCAGCGCCGGCGGGTCGTACTCCGCCGTCGGCACCACGTCATCGATCTGCCAATACACGACCCGATCGACCCACGCGGGGAACCGCTCCAACACCATCGGCCGGTGCTCACGCTCCAGCATCGCCACCACCACCGCAGCCGATGCAAGGTCACGCTCCGTCACATCACGCGGCATCCGCGCCACACCAGACGCTCCCGCCAAACCAGCCGCCTCCAACGCCGGGCGCAACCTTGCCGACATCGACCCCACGTTCCACCGCTGCTGCACATCCACGCGCAGCCCCGCGCTGTCCGCATCCCAACCCAAGAGGCCCGCGCGCTGCGCGTGATGCGCAAACCGCAGCTCGGCCCATCGGCTCCTGTAATAGTTGCCCGTACACAAAAACAGCGCACGCTTCATCACGCGCACCATACACCACACAACAACCGGCCAAGTTCGAGCCCCGGCCCGCGTGCTGCCGATGATCGGTGCATGCGACGCCTCACGCTGTTCCTTGCACCGCTCATCACCCTCGCGCTGTTCGGCTGCGATCGGCCGAGCGGCGCGCTCAACATGCCCGGCTTCGCCGCTGACGTCGCCGAGGAGCCCTTCATCATCGGCGTGCCCGACAAGTTCAAAACGCCCGGCGTCTACGGAGAGTTCGCCTTGTCACACGGCGTGTACATCGTGTCGGATGATGTCATGCTCACCGCGCTCGCCGCACAATGCACCAACGAAGAGCGTTGCGACAACATCGCCGTGCGCTACGACGACACCGCCGGCGTGTTCCGCTGCCCGCACTGCGCGACGACCTACACGTCCTTCGGCCTGCCGCAGCGACGTACCCAGCCGCCCACCGACCGCATGACCCAAGAACGAGCGAACCAGCTCACCACCGGCAGCGACCGCGCATTGCAACGCTGCCAGATCCGACACCACGGCCCGCTGCTCGACCCCTCCACCGAGCTCCAGGTCAGACCCGGCGCACGATTCATCCACGAAGAACAAGAGTGGTCCAAACCACTGTCGATGTACGTGTGGGACGCCAAGCTCGCGCGATGACAACGCGCTGAGACGCATCATTTCTTATCGATGCGGTATGCCCACCGCAGCGCCGGCCCCGCGAGTCGCACCGGGCTGCTCGCGGCCGATCGCATGTTGTTGTACATGCCTGTCGCGAGATAACGGATGACGTCGCGCGTGCCGTGCGCCGACGGCTCTTCGAGGCCGAAGACAAAGCCGACGGCGAGCAGCCGGATGACCGTCGAGAGCATGAGCAGCAGCCCGTGATACGTGAGGATGATCCCGCCCACGTGCAGGTCGAGCTGCCAGTCTTTGAGTGAGCCGGCAATCGCGCCGGCCATCAGCCCGCTCAGCCCGCCCGCAACCGCCGTCGCCACGGAGAACAGCGCGACCGCCTGCGCCCCGCCGGTGTGCTTGCCTTTGCGGTGCTTCGCGTCGTTGCCCGAGAAATCCATGAGGAAGTTGAAGTTCGCCAGCTCAAAGCCCGGCCACGCCGCCGTCGTCAGCAGGATCAGCGTGTACCCCACCCACCACTGCTGCGGCGACATGATCACCCAGCCAAGCCCGCCCGTCACCACGCACAGCCCGCTCACCAGCAGCACCGGCTTCTTGCCGTAACGGTCGCACAACCGCCCCCACATGCCCCGCGTCATCATCTGCACAAGAAGCGGGATCGCCAGGATCATGAGGTTCGACTTGAGGTTCGACCAGTGCAGCACATCCAGCGCGTACAGCCAGACATACTGCCCGACAAACGCGATGCTGAACGTCATCGTCGCGTTGAGACCCAGGAAGTACAGGAAGTCCCGGCGCTTCAGCGGCGCGAGCATCGACCGCCATGTGAAGCTCGCCGCCTGCACCGGGTCGGGCCGGGGCTTGGGGTCCTTGACCCAAAGGAAGACCAGGATGTCCAGCGCCCCCAGCACCCCCGACACCGCCAGCAGCATCGCTGATGTGAACAACACCGCGTCCGCCGCCGGGCTCTGACCCGCCTTGTCGAGCAGCCACGCCGACAACACCGACGAGAGCACCGCCACCGGCGTCGCGATCGACTGACGGTTCGCAAAGTACCGGCCACGCACCCGACGCGGGATCAGGTCGCTCATCCAGTTCAACCACGCCGGACCCATCGCCTGCATCAACAGCCAACTCAATAGCTGCATCACCAGCACCACACGCCACCACGCCCACTCGCTCTCCGGCAACACCCACGGCACCAACGCCAGCAACGCCGACAACAACCTCCCCGACGTCCCAAACACCAAAAACAACGTCCGCCGTTGACCCACCTTGTTGATCCACCAACTCACCGGCAACTGCGCAAGCGCCGCAATAAACGGCACCGAAGCCAGCAAGCCAAACCCCCAGTCCGGCATGCCCACCGACTTGGCGTACTGCGTCATCGCCGCGCCCGACGCCACCCACAGCCAGCCCGAACCAAACACCCACGCAAGCGTGATCAGACGCAAGTCCCGCTGAAGACTCGACGACCCCGTCTCGTTGGACCTCACCTCGCGCATGATGCTCAACTCGCCCCACACCCACCCATCCACCAACACCCCCCACACCATCGACCACTCACTTCATGACACGCCAACCGATGTCACGCCTGAAAAACCCGCCCTCGAACGAGATCGCGTCACACGCCGCGTTCGCCTTCTGCTGCGCCTCTTGCAGGTCCGCGCCGAGCGCACACACGGTCAACACCCGACCGCCCGCGCTCACCAGCGTGCCGTCCTTGAGCCGCTTGGTCCCCGAGTGGAACACCTGCACATCGCCGCCCCCGGCAGTGATCGCGTCCTCAATGCCGGTGATCGGCTTGCCCACCGCGTGCTTGCCCGGATACCCGCCGCTGCACATCACCACGCAGCAGCACACCCGCTCGTCCCACGCGATCTCCGCCGTGTCCAGCCGACCCTCGCACGTCGCGATCAGCGCCTCAAGCAGGTCGCCCTTCCAACGCATCACCAGCGGCTGGCACTCCGGGTCGCCAAACCGCGTATTAAACTCCAGCACCTTTGGCCCGCCCGCCGTCACCATCACCCCCGCGTACAGCACCCCCTTGAACTCAACC
>DAIOEG010000069.1:0-9752 GCA_036746415.1 Phycisphaera sp.
TCGACGTACAGCACCTGCTCGGCCCCCAGCCGTCGGCCCAGGTCGTCGATCGCGATCGAGCCGTACCGATCGCCGAGGTCTTCACGCAACAGCGTCAGCTTCTCGGGCGCAACGACCGACTTGGGTGGCAACGCTGCGTTGGTTTCAAGGAAGTACGCGGTGGAGACGGCGATCTGGTTGATGAACAGCCGCAGCATGTCGGCGGAGCGCGGGTCGTCGACGATGACGGCCGTGGTCCGGGGTTGGAGCGTGAACTCGGCCTTCACCACGCGGTTGTCAAACGGCGCCGCCATCGCTCCCATCGCTTCGCAACCCGACAGCGAAAGCACACACGCAGCAAGCCCCAGCGACGCCAACGCGAGCGTCCACGCACCCGCCTGCCGACGACAACAATGACAGGTTTCACGTCGCATGATGATCATTCCTCGAAGTCGTGAAACAGCCCCGAGGCACGCTTGGCGAACACGGCCACCATGCCCAGCTGGATCGTGTCCGAGTCCCCGCCGGGCAGGCCCGTGGGCGTCTTCTCGGGGAACCCGCCGCTGACCTTCGCGTTGAACACGCTGTTGTCGGGGTCTTCCGAGTCCACCGCAAACACGCTGACCGATGCCTCGACCCGGCCCTGCCAGAGGTTCACGTTGCCCGGCTCGTGCACGCGGTACTCCGACAGGTCGATCAGCACCAGCCGATCCGTCTGAAACTGCCCGAGCAGACGCGACGGCGGGATCGTCGCCCAGTACGGGTTCTTCTCTTGAAACGCAAGCACCGCAGCGGGGTCGGTGAGCGCAAGCGTCGGGATGTTCGCCAGCAGGTTCTGCGACACCGCATCACTCACTAGCGACACCGCGCGCGGGAACCGATAACGCACCGCGTCCGTCGCCGCCACGATCACCGTCACACGCTTCTCGGAAAGGTCCGTGTACCGCGCGCTGAACTGCGTCGCCCCCGGCTCGCCCTCCAACGGCTTGGCGATGTAACCAAACAGCTGACAGCCGCCCAAGCTCAGCAACATCAACACACCGATCAAGACCTTCATAAAACACTCTCGTTGTAAAAGTCGCCTGCATGTTCACGCTCAAGCCAAGGACGCCAACCGTGACACGCGGATGACCTACCGGCCTCACTCATTCATGACATGCTTTTCTGAAGCTCGATGAATGGGCCTTGTCTGCACCTCATCTGAATGTCATCTGCGTCCATCCGCGTTCATCGGCGGTTTCAAACTCTGTACTGAAAGCGTGGTTAAGCACCTGCAGCCGCCATCGCCCCTGCCAGCTTATACACCCATGCCCCCGCGACCACCGCACCCGCGGCAATCAGTACCCAGACGTTCAACAGTTGTCGCGCGAGCAGGCCCAGCGACATCCCCGACCACGCCGACCACCCGCCGACCCACACGCCCACGCCCATGAGGCACGCAAACGCAAAGCCCGCCGGCTGGGTCACGATCGACTCCCACCATCGGCCGTGCGTCGCAAGCGTCGTCGCGGTCGTCATCCCGCAGGTCATACACGGCAGACCCGTCATGTTTTCAAAGCCGCACGCCGCGAGCCCAAGCTGCGTGTGCGTGCCCACGCCCCGCGCCGACGGCTCAAGCAGATAGCCCGTCACTAGCACGCCCAGACACGCGAGCGCCACCCCGCCCCCCACGGCTCTAGCCGACCACGCGGACGGTCTTCGTTGCGCTGTCGGATGCACGCTGTGGACATCTCCCTGCATCTAATCATCATACCCCGGCGCACCGCCACGCTGCGTGCGGGGCGTTGCGGTTAAAATCAGGCCACGTATGCCGCTGTCACTGCAACCCCATCCCCCGCGCGAGCACGAGGCAACGCCCACGTCGCCTGCTCGCCCGATCAAGCTCAGCCGTGAAGAGCGTCGTGAACGCCGTGCGATGCGCCGCCGTCTGCGTCGGAGGCGGACGCTCGCGGTGCTGCCGACGATGCTGACGCTGGGCAACTTGTTGTGCGGGTTCATGGCGGTGTTCATCGCCTCGCGTCCGGTGGGCACGAACCTGCCGTTTGATTGGGCCCCGGTGTCGCTCGCTGCTGTGCTGGTGCTGCTGGGCATGGTGTGCGACGCGTTGGACGGGCGGGTCGCTCGGCTGACCAACGCGACATCGGACCTGGGCGAGCAGCTGGACTCGATGGCCGACATGGTGACGTTCGGCGTTGCGCCGGCGTTCATCGCGCTGACCGTGGTGGGCGTGCAGACGCCGTTTGTCTCCGAGTCGCCTAACCTTGATACGTGGCTTGACCGGCTGGGCCTGATGAGCGCCGCGGCGTTTGTGGCATGTGCCGCGCTGCGCCTAGCGCGCTTCAATGCCGAGCTGCAACAACAGGACGACGCCGGCCACGTCGATCAACACCTGTCGTTCACCGGGCTGCCCTCGCCCGCCGCTGCTGGCACGGTGGTCACGCTCGCACACCTGCACGCGCACTTCCTGGGCCAGCCCGAGTCCAGCGATAAGGCGACGTTGATCGCGGCGGGCGCGGTGGTGTCGGCGACGCTGTTGTGTGCGCTCGCGATGGTGTCGCGGTTCCGCTACTCGCACCTGCTCAACCGTTACGCGCGCGGCCGGGCACCGTTCCACGTGCTGGGCTTCGCGGTGATCACGGCACTATTGCTCGCGGTGTACCCGCAAGTCGCCTTCGCACTGGGCTTCCTGCTGTACGCGCTGTCTGGCCCGGTCACATCGCTGCTGCGCATCCGCCCGGCTCGCCCGGCCTACGTCAACGCGGCGGCAGAAGCGTCTTCCGTGGAGACAGACAACGGCGAGGCCCAGGCTTAATAAGACGTGCAAGCGAGGTCAAAGGTCGAAATTCAAGGGAAGCAACACCCGACCCTCAACACGACTTGATCTCGCGTCCCCACCCTCCCTCCGGCCACTCCCCAACACCCACTACCCACTCCCCACCTTCCCCGCCTCACTCTTCATCAAACTTCCCGTTGACCAGCTCGACAATCGCCGCGACCGCCTGCTCCGCGTCATCGCCCTCGGCATGCACCTTCAGCTCCGTGCCCTTGGTCGCGGCCAGCATCATGAGTTGCATGATGCTCTTGGCATCAACGACCTGCGAGCCCTTGGCGATGGTGACGTCGCTGTTGAACGTGCTCGCCACGTCCACCACCGACATCGCCGGCCGGGCGTGGAGACCGAGTCGGTTCTGGATCGTGATCTCCGCGCTGGCCAAGGGCATCGTCCTCGCAACCTCTCAAAAACCCACACACGCCCCACAACGTTCGCGTCACCGCGAGACGCATGCACCACGGATCATCGCAGCTGATTGCTGTCCGCCTCTTCGAGCAGGTCGAGGATCGCCTGCTGGCTGTCGGCCTGCCGGAGGAACCGCCGGAACGTGTCCTTCTGCAGGTTCGAGAACACGATCTCCATCGCCTGCAGGTGCTCATCAGGCCGGCTCTGCGGCGACAGCAGCAGCATGATCGAATACACCGGCGCTTTGTCGAGCGCCTTGAAGTCCACGCCCTTCTGGCTCACACCAACAGCGGCCGACATCGACGCGAGCTTCTCGTGCTTGACGTGGGGCACCGCAACACCTTTGCCAAAGCCCGTCGAGCCGTTCTTCTCACGCGCGAGCACCTGCTTGACCAGGTCGTCACGCAGCGCAGCTGGCGCCGCGCCCGCCGCCACCAGTGCGTCGATCAACTCACCGATCACCCCGTCCCGGTCCGTCGACCGCAGGGAAGCAATGACCGCATCCTTTACGACAAAATCGAGCAGCTTCATACGTGAACCTCGTAAAACCCCTGCCGCCTCAATGCCTCTTCGCAGCATAGCACAGCCGACGCCACGCGCGTGGCGCGGTCGGTCCTCCACGGACGCCCGTTATGCCTTCTTGTGGTTGTGGTGCACCATCTTCGCGTGAAAGTCGCGCACCTGTCGCTCGATCTTGGCTCCGCACTCGTCGATCGCCGCGTACAGATCGTCCTCTTTCACCGTCGCCACAAACGGCTCGAACCCGCTCGCGTGCACCACAAACTCCACCCAGTACGTGTGCGTGCCCCGCTTCTCCGAAACCACGTCCACCCTCTCGATCTTCTCCAGATACTTGCCGAGCTTCTCGGTCCGACGCTCCGCGTGCTCCCGGATGGCGGGGGTGATCTCCATCGAACGACCGGTGACGAGTGTGATCAACGCGGGACTCCTTTTTGTGACAACAAACCCGAGCAGATAATCATCTATCTTAACAGCGGTTCCGCCATCCACATCACGCTTTCGTCACGCCGCCGCCGGTTCCGGGGGCTTGAACAGCACTGATGACAAGGGCAGGCCGAGCGCCCGGATCCACCAACTGGTTCACAGGCACCACCACGCCGCCCGACACCGCGAACTTCAGCGCATCCTCGATCGTCACCGGCAGGTCCAGCGTGTCCTCCACAGGCACCGTGATCACGTACCCCGTGAACGGCGTGGGCGAGCTGGGAATAAACACCGTCAGGCACTGCTTGCCCGCCGCGTTCTCGATGGTCCGCATCGTGTTGCCCGTCACAAGGCCCACCGACCAGATCCCCTTGCGCGGGTACTGCACCGCCACCACACGGTTGAACTTGAACGACTCCTCCGTCCCGTCCCCGAACACAAAGTCCGTCACCTGCTTAAACGCCGGATACACCCGGCCCACCAACGGCACGCGCTGGATCATCCCCTCGCCCACACGCCACAACTTGTTCCCGATCGACCGCGATAAGAACGCCCCGATGAAATACACCAGCACGATCGCGATGATCAGGCCGATCACGTTGAGCACCGGCCAGCCACCGACGTGGTACGAGTTCCACCACCGCTCAAACGCCTCCCGCCGCGCAAGTCGGTGTGCTTCCTCGATGTCTTTCATCCACACAAGTCGCGCCGTCCGTAGCACCGCCTGTGGCACAACGCTGCCCGCCGCCGCCGCGCGCACCTGCTCCTCGCGCGACACCCAATCGTCCTGCAGACGCCTGGGCAACTGCTCGAACACCTCCGCGTAATCCTCGTCCGACGCGATGGGCCAATCCGTGAACCGGATCACCACCTCACGCAGCCCCGCGTTGATCGGCGCACCGATCTGCGAGTCCACAAACCGGTACGCCCACAGCAGCACGCCGATCGTCAGCACCGTCGGCAGCACGATCGCCAATCCGCGCACGAAAAAACGCTGAAAGTTCGAACCCGACTTCTTCTTCGCCGACACCTCAACGTTCATACGCAAAGCACTCCAACCACCACACGCCCTGATCGACACCAGCGTAACGCATCACACCGCCGCGCCCGCTGCGCATCACACATCGAAGCGGTGCATCTTCTTTTTCCCCACACGCAGCAACACGAAGCCCGCGATGTCGCCCGGTTGAATCGACGCGTTCACATCGACCACCTTGTCATCGCCGAGCTTGACCCCGCCGCCCTCGATGAGCCGACGCGCCTCGCCGTTACTCTTGGCAAAGCCCGCGTTCTGCAAGAGCGCGAGCACCGTGACCGCGCCGCCGATGGTCGCGGTCTCGGGCAGCGGGCCGTGCGGGATGGCCTCGCCCGTGACGTCGGCGGTGCCGAACGCCTTGCTCGCCGAGTCGCACGCTTGGATTGCCAGCGCCTCGCCGTGGACGAGCTTGGTCACCTCGTACGCCAGCGTCACCTTCGCCTCGTTGATCGCCGAGCCCTCGGCCAGCTCCATCGCTTCGATCTGCTCCACCGGTAAAAACGTGAAGTAACGTAGGAATCGCCCGACATCGCGGTCGTCCACGTTCCGCCAGAACTGATAGAAGTCGAACACCGGCGTGCGCGCCGCGTCGAGCCAGATGTTGCCCTGCTCGGACTTGCCGAACTTCCCGCCGTCGCTCTTGGTCACCAGGGGGAACGTCAGCCCCGCCAGCGCCGCGTCGTGCAGCTTCCGCCCCAGTTCGATGCCCATGACAATGTTGCCCCACTGGTCCTGCCCGCCCAGCTGCACCGTGCAACGCTCCTGCTGGAACAGGTGCGCAAAGTCGATCGCCTGCAGCAGCATGTACGAGAACTCCAGGTACGAGATGCCCTCGCCCTCGGCGTTCATCCGCTGCTTCACCGACTCCATCGACACCATCCGGTTCACGCTCACCCTGCTGCCCACATCACGCAGCACCGACAGCCAGCTCATCGGCCCGATCCAGTCGATGTTGTTCACCAGCTTCGCCCCCGTGGGCGAGTCATCGAAGCTGACGATGCGCCCGATCTGTTTCGCGATCGCGCTGGCGTTCTCGCGGATCGTCGCTTCGTCCAGCATCCGGCGGGCCGACGACTTGCCCGAGGGATCGCCCACCAGCCCCGTCGCCCCGCCCACCAGGACGATCGGCCGATGCCCGCATCTTTGAAGATGCGCCAGGCCCATGATCGGCACGAGCGAGCCGATATGCAGCGAGTCCGCCGTCGGGTCAAACCCGCAGTACGCCGACACCGCCGTTGAAAGCCGACGACGCATCGCGTCCTCTGCGTCCGTGCACTGCGACACCAACCCACGCTCCGACAGCACGTCGTACAGATTCCGCTTCGCAACTTCGCTCATAAGCCCCGTAGTGTAAACGCCCACGCCGATCAGAGCAGAAACCGCCCACGCAACTCCGCAGGCACCACGGGACACGCCGACCCAGGCCGCGGAAACCACCGATGACGACGCAACGCCACCCACCCATACACCCCATCACGCCAACCCGTCGGCACAACGCCAAGCAACCACGCCAACAAACGCCATACGCCACCCAACCGGCCCAGCGCATACAACGCCGCCGACGACCGAACCAACACCGCACCGCCGCCCGTGCACACCACCAACGAATCCGGCAACCCCGCCGCAAGCACTACCCCCAACCGCTCCGCCGCCGTCACCCCGCCAAGCGGCGCAAACAAGAAACGCGACCCATCCCCATCCCGCCGCATCAAAAACACCACCGACCGATGACACAACCCACACCCGCCATCATAAAAAACAACATCACACATCGACGCATCCTACGCACACCAAAACGCGACTTACCGCGCTCCCATGCTTTCACGCATACCGCCCACGCAACGCAATGTTGAAGTACACGCGTGCGTTCCTGAAGCAGACGTTCTCAACCACCGCACCGAGTAACGCCTCATCGTTGGGCAGCTCGCCGGCTTCGACGTCGCTGCCCAGCATCGAGCACATCAGTCGGCGGAAGTATTCGTGGCGCGGGTACGACAGGAACGACCGCGAGTCGGTGAGCATCCCGATGAACCGGCTGAACAAGCCCATATGCATGAGCGATCGCATCTGCATCGTCATGCCTTGCTTCTGATCGAGGAACCACCAGCCCGAGCCGTATTGCATCCGCCCGGGCGTCGCTACGGTGCCGGCCGTCTCGCCTTGAAAGTTGCCGATCATCGTGGCAAACAGCTCGTTGTCCGCTGGATTCAGGTTGTAGAGCACGGTGCGGGGCAGGTGCCCGCGCTGCGCGAGTGTGCCCAGGTAACGCGACAGGCCCGGGCCTTGCTGGAAGTCGCCGATGGAGTCAAACCCGGTGTCCGGGCCGAGGTGTTGCATGGCCCAGCCGTTGTTGTTTCGCATCGCGCCCAGATGCAGCTGCGTGCACCAGTCGGCTTGCGCGTGGAGCTTGCCGAAGAACAGCATGAGGTGGACGGTGAAGCGGTCCGCGTCTTCTGCGCTGATCGTCTCGCCACGCCGGGCGCGTTGGAAGATGTCGCTTGCCTGCGTGTCGGTGCAGGTGGTGTTGGGCAGGTGCGTGAGGCCGTGGTCCGCGATGCGTGCGCCGCGGGCGTGGAAGAACGCGTGCCTGCTGCGCAGCGCTTCGAGCAGGTCGTCGAGTGTGTCGCATTGCATGTGGGCTGCGCTGCCGAGCTTGTCGATGTAAGCGTTCCAGCTCACGACGTCGGTCAGCGTGTGCGCCTTGTCGGGGCGGAACGCGGGGAGGATGGTGGTGTCGTAGGGGGCTTGTTGCTGAATCACGGCGTGGTGTTCGAGCGAGTCGGCCGGGTCATCAGTGGTGCCGATGAGGGCGACGTTGAAGCGGTCGAGGATCGCGGCGACGTTCAGCGTCTTGATCTGCGCGTTGGCCTCCTGCCATACCTCGTGCGCGGTGTGTTCACTCAAGAGCAGGTCGATGTTGAAGTAGCGTTTGAGTTCGAGGTGCGTCCAGTGGAAGAGAGGGTTGCCCAGCGTGTGCGGGACGGTGTGTGCGAATGCGAGGAACTTCTCGTACGGCTCGGCATCACCCGTGCAGTCGCGTTCTTCGATACCGTTGGTGCGCATCGCCCGCCACTTGTAATGGTCACCTTCGAGCCAAAGCTCGGTGAGGTTGTTGAACCGCCGGTTGCTCGCGAGGTCTGCGGGCGAGAGGTGGCAGTGGTAGTCGTAGATCGGTTGGTGGGCCGCGTGCTGGTGATAGAGCGTGCGCGCAACGTCGGTGGTGAGCAGGAAGTCGTCGTGGATGAATGGCATGCTGCGCATCATATTGCGATCGTCATGTCCAAGACTGGACCCGGGCGACCCGAGCGGTTAGATAGAAGTCATGCCCACCTACGAGCCATTCGATTGGTACGCGACGCCGTTGTACTACGATATGATCTTTGATGAGGGGACATCGGCGGAGGCGTCGTTTCTCTCGGCGGTGTGGGAGCGTTACGGCCCGCTGCACAAGGCGCAGCCACGGCTGCTGGAGCCGGCTTGCGGGAGCGGGCGGCTGCTGCTGGCGATGGCGGAGCGGGGGTTTGCGGTGTCGGGGTTTGATCTTGAACCGGCCATGCTGGCGATGGCGCGTGAGCGGTTGTCACGCGCATCGCTGAAGGCGACGCTCAAGCGTGCGGCGTTTCACGATTTCACCTTTGGCGCAAGGCGATTCGACATGGGCTGTTGTCTGGTGAGTTCGTTCAAGTACGTGTTGGAGGAGGCACAGGCGCGGGAGCATCTGCGACGCATGGCGGACGCGATCGAGCCGGGCGGGTTGTATGTCTTGGGGGTGCATGTGAGCGAGTACGCGGACCGTCGGCAGCAGCGCGAGCGGTGGACGGCAACGCGTGACGGCGTGCACGTGGTGTGCAACATCTCGAGCTGGCCAGCAGACCGCAAGACGCGGACCGAGCGCGTGCGCAGCCGGCTGGTGGCGACGCACGATGGGGGTAAGCCGAGGCGGTTCGAGTCGGTGTGGGACTTCCGCACGTACAGCGTGCGCGAGCTGAAGATGTTGTTGGCGAGCGAGCCGCGCTTCGAGCACGTGGGGACGTACACGTTTCATCACGACATCGATCGGTCGGCGGTCTTGGGCGATGAGAACCTGGGCGTGGTGCTCGTGCTTCGGCGGGGTCAAGGCTGAAACGCAGCGGAGCCCAACGGCGAGGACGCAAGAAGAAATGGTTTGAACCTGCGGATCGATGGGGAGCTACGCGGATGAGAACGGCGGATGAGAACGGTGGCGGTGGGTCGGATCGACATCCCGGGCCTGTTGCCGTGGATCGCATCCACTCAAACAGGTTCATGCTCATCAACAACAAGCAAGTTCTTTCGACACACCGGACCATCGTCTTTCTTGTCTGGGTGCATCCGCGTCCGCTTGCGGTTCCAAGTTTTCCGCCTCTTACGTTCGCATGCTCTGCGCGTCGTATGTAGCCATGAGGCTCTGACACGGAGTGTGATGGCTTCGTGCGCGCTGCCGGGCGTCGAGTGGAGCGAGTCGATGGGCGGACACGACGGCGGGCCAACGTCCCCTTGCATCCGTCTCTTTGACGCCGGTGGCGGTGCTGTGTC
>DAIOEG010000070.1:0-9610 GCA_036746415.1 Phycisphaera sp.
TACCCCCCGGGGTACCGTGGGTTCGAATCCCACCCCCACCGCTTTTGTGTTGTGAAACGCGTGGCAATCGGCCCGCGTTGCACGAGCCGCTGGTCCCGGTATACTGTACGGCTCGAAACCGTCGCCCCGGCCCGTGAGCCGGGGCTACCACACCCACGACGGAGTGTTTCTCATGAGCGCGTTCTCCAGCTTCGGTTCCAACCCACCCGCCAAGGTCGTTTTCAAGTCTTCAACCGGCAAGTTCTTTTGTGATTTCAAAAACGCAGATGACCTCCGCCGATACCTCACGCCCAACGGCAAGATCCAGTCCCGCAAGAAGACCGGCCTCAACGCCCGTGAGCAGCGCATGCTCTCGCAAGCCATCAAACGATCACGCTACATGGCCCTCCTGCCGTACACCTCGGCGACGCTGTGAAGCGGGAGTAGGGAGCGGGGGTTGGGGAGTGGCCTGCATTCAGAACTCAATCGGCCCGCGATGCTTTCAGCGTCGCGGGCTTTTTGCGTGAGTCGGGGAGCAAGAGTGGGGTTTGTCAAAGGTCGGAAGGTCGAACGTCAAACGTCAAACGTCAAGAAATCGCACTCTCCCACTTTCGACCTCTGACTTTCAGACCTTCGACTCATCTTCCCGCCCACCACTGCCCCCGCTCTGCCTACCATCACCGCATGTCTAGCCCCCTCATCCGCATCCGCGGTGCCAAAGAACACAACCTTAAAAACGTCGACATCGACATCCCCCGCGACAAGCTCGTCGTCATCACCGGCCTATCCGGCTCGGGCAAGTCCACGCTCGCGTTTGACACCCTTTACGCCGAGGGGCAGCGCAAGTACATGGAGTCGCTCTCGGCGTACGCCCGTCAGTTCCTTGACCAGCTCCAAAAACCCGACGTTGAATCGATCGAAGGCCTGCCGCCCACTATCGCCATCGAGCAACGCAGCGCCTCGCACAACCCGCGCTCGACCGTTGCCACCACCACCGAGATCTACGACTACCTCCGTCTGCTCTTCGCGCGTTGCGGTGTGGCCCGCTGCTGGTTCCCCACCAAACTCGACAAGGATGGCCGGGTGCTGGAGACCTGTGGCAAGCCCATCGCGGCGCAGTCGGCGACGCAGATCGTCGACCACATCCTTGCGATGCCGACGGGCAGCAAGCTGATGGTGCTCGCGCCGATCATCCGTGGCAAGAAGGGCCACCACAAGGAGGTGTTTGAGGCGATGGTGCGACAGGGCTTCGTCCGTGCGCGTGTGGATGGCAAGGTGACCGATCTGCGCGAGGTGCAGCAGAGCAAGGCCGGCACGCCGTTTACCACCAAGACGCAGCGTTATCAGCAGCACACCATTGAGGCCGTGGTGGATCGCATCGTCGTGTCTGCAGAACATGAAACACAGGCCGAGAGTGACCTGCGATCCCGCGTCGCCGACTCGGTGGAGTTGTCGCTCAAGCTCGCGGACGGTCTGGTGATCGTGAGCGAGCAGCTCGGGAATGCCGACGACTGGCGCGACCACTTGTTCAGCGAGAAGTACGCCTGTGCCGAGCACCCCGAGTGCTCACTCGAAGACCTTGAGCCACGGCTGTTTTCATTCAACTCGCCGTATGGCGCGTGCCCGGTCTGCGCGGGCCTGGGCATCCGGCAGGAGTTCGATGAAGAGCTTGTCGTGCCCAACCCCGAGCTGTCGCTCGAAGAGGGCGCGGTCGAGGCGTGGCGTGACAGCGGGCAGATGATGAAGCGGTACTACAACCGCATCATCCGACGCTTCTGCAAAGACTTCAACATCAGCCCCACCACGGCGTATCAGACGATCGCAAAGAAAATCCAACGCATCCTCATGCACGGCACCACGCCCAAGGACGAGCAGGAATTCGGCTGCGCGTTCGAGGGTGTCCTGCCCAACCTCCAAAGGCGCTTCGAGTCCACCGACAGCGAGTGGGTCAAGACCAAGCTCGCCGGCTACCTCACGAACAAGCCCTGTGAGGCCTGCGGCGGCGCACGCCTGCGCACCGAAGCGCTCCACGTCTTCCTCGAGGCGTCCACCCAACGACCCAAGGTCAACATCAACGACGTCGTCAACATGACCATCGAAGAGGCGGTCGATTACTTCGATTCGCTGCGATTCGGAGCCGAGCACACGCAGATCTCCCAGCCCATCGTGAAAGAAATCAAGGCGCGGCTCGGCTTCATGCTCAGCGTCGGCCTGGGGTACCTCAACCTCAACCGGCCCACCGGGACGCTCTCGGGCGGCGAGGCCCAGCGCATCCGGCTCGCCACGCAGGTCGGCTCGGGGCTGGTCGGTTGCTGCTACGTCCTCGACGAGCCCACCATCGGCCTGCACCAGCGCGACAACCACCGGCTCATCGCCACCCTCCGACACCTCGCCGACATCGGCAACACCGTCGTCGTCGTCGAACACGACGAAGACACCATCCGCGCAGCCGACCACCTCATCGACATCGGCCCGGGGCCCGGCAAGCACGGCGGACGTGTCATCGCCGCCGGCACCACCGCTGAAGTGATGCTGCACCCCGACTCCATCACCGCCAAATACCTCTGTGGTGATGAGGCCATCCACACGCCCAGCACGCGACGCACGCTCGATCACAAGAAGGCACTGACCGTCACCGGCGTGCGAGAGAACAACCTGAAAGGCGTCGATGTCGCGTTCCCGCTCGGCGGGCTCGTATGTGTCACAGGTGTGTCGGGCTCGGGCAAGTCGACGCTTGTGAACCAGGTGCTGCTGCCCGCGACCAAGCGTGCGCTGCTGGGCTCGCGCGTGAAGCCCGGCGTGCACGACAAGCTACTGAACGCCACGGCCGTGGACCGCGTCATCGAGGTCGATCAGTCGCCCATCGGCCGGACGCCAAGGTCCAACCCCGCGACGTACACCGGCGTGTTCGACCTCATCCGCGACATGTTCGCAAAGACCAAGGAGGCCAAGGTGCGCGGGTACCAGCCCGGTCGGTTCAGCTTCAACGTCAAGGGCGGCCGATGCGAGGCCTGTCAGGGCCAAGGCGTGAAGAAGATCGAGATGCACTTCCTGCCCGATGTGTTCGTGGCCTGTGATGTGTGCAAGGGCAAGCGTTACAACCGTGAGACATTGGAAGTGACGTATCGCGGCAAGAACATCGCCGATGTACTTGGCATGACGATCGAAGAGGGGTTGGTGTTCTTTGATGCGTTCCCCGAGATCCATCGGCTGCTCACCGCGCTGAACGATGTGGGCCTCAGCTACGTCGAGCTGGGGCAGGCGAGCACGACGCTGTCGGGCGGCGAGGCGCAGCGTGTGAAGCTCGCAACGGAGCTGGGCAAGCGCTCGACGGGTCACACGTTGTATGTGCTCGACGAGCCGACGACGGGGCTGCACTTCCACGACGTGCGCAAGCTGGTCGAGGTGCTGAACCGGCTAGCGAGCGAGGGCAACACGGTCGTCCTGATCGAGCACAACCTGGACGTGATCCGCTGTGCCGACTGGCTGATCGACCTGGGCCCCGAGGGCGGCGACCGTGGCGGACGCGTGGTGGCTGTGGGCACGCCCGAAGAAGTCGCGCAGGCGAGCGGGTCGCACACGGGCGAGTACCTGCGGGCGCACCTCAAGCAGGGTCAGACGGCGGACTCGTCAGGTGTGACCGTGCCGCCTCGACGCAAGCCGGTGCGCAACCGCTCGGTGACCGCATCGGCGGTGTGAGGCGGGGTACTACGTCTGGGGGGGCTGGGGCTTGCGAGATTCTGGGGGAAAGCGTTTGGTCGGGCTGGCTTTCATGCTTGAGTTGTGTCAAGATAGCGTGACATTCGGCTTGGCCGCGTCGGTTCTACTTTTGGGGCGTATTTTGGAACAGCTCAGCTATCACCAATCTCTCACCCGTCGGGGCTCGGACATCGGCCCCGAGGCAGCGACGACGCTCGTCCGCCGGCATATCAGCGACAAGCTCACCGTCCGCCACCAGCGCAAGCTCTACGGCGGGTCAATCAACCGCGTCATCGAGTGGGTCACCGACGGCGAGCCGCGCTCCATCGTCGCCAAGCTCAACAATAGCCGGTCTGCCAAGAACTTCCGCCGTGAGTTCGCCTCGCTCAAGGTTTACAAGGACCACACCTCGCTGCCCGTGCCCGAGCCGATCGCGTGTCTCGAACAGGAACCCGAGTTTGACGGGTCGGGCATGCTCATGGAGAAGATCGACGGCATCAACCTCACCGACGCCAAAGTCACCCCAGCCGGGATGGCCTACCTCCAGGCCGACCTTGCCAACCACGTGATCTCGCTGCACTCGCACCACCGCTCGTTCTACGGCTCGGCCCTCGAAGACGCGGGCCCGGCACGCTGGCTCGACTCGTTTGGCCCCGTCATTGAGGAAGAGTTCTTCCGTGTCCGCGAGCTGCTCTCCTCCAAGTCGCGGTGGGTCATCGACGACCTCATCAAGCACATCGACACCTGGCTCCCCGAACAGTCCACACCCACCCTCGTCCACGGCGACCTGTGGGCCAACAACATCCTCGTGGACGACGGCCACTCTGATCGGCCGACCATCAAGGCGTTCATCGACGTCTCCGCGTCCTACTGCGACCCGGAGTACGAACTGGCGTACCTCCGCATGTTCAACACGGTGGACAACACGTTCTTCGAAAAGTACAAACGCCGACACCCGCTCCGGCCGGGCTTCTCGAGGCGCTGCCGGGTCTACTGGCTCAACACGATGATGATGCATGTCCGCGTCTTCGGCGAACGCTATGTCCCGGCCTGCGAAGGCCTGGCGATGCAGCTGCGCGACTTGGATCAATAACAGATCGCACTGCAGATATGGATAGACGCGTAAAGCCCACGCTGCGAAGCTGCGTAGGGTGCTTTAGTGGAGTGGTTCAAGAGACTGACCCCGCACAGTTTCGCATCGTGGGCTTCGCACAGATTACTTGCTCAGCAGCAGTTCGACTGCTTGCGAGGTCGGCATGGACAGTGCGCCGTGGGCGCGGGCGGCGGCGAGGGCGAGCTCGCCGGTGCTGTCTTTCACGAGCTGGGTGATCTTGCCGGCGGTCTCGGCAGAGAGCAGCGAGCCGTGCGAGCGGGCACACTCGGCGAGGTTGGCCAAGTGCAAGAGCTGCAGCTCGCCGGTCGCCGTCAGAGCAGCATCGGCCAGCGCGGACTGAGCCTCGGGAGTGTGGATGAACGAGAGCACCTTGCCAGCTGCGGCGGCAACGGCGGGGCGGGCGTCGCTGGCGGCGGCGATGACGGCCGGCAACGCATCCTTGGCGTCCAGAGAAGAGGGCTGCTTAGCGATCGCATGCAGCAGCGACAGGGCGGTGAGCGCGTCCTGCTCGGCTTCTTCAGCGGTGGGCTTGGTGCCACTGAACGACTCGACGACCGCCTTGACGGCCGGCTCGAGGGTCGCGGCGTCGGCGGCTCCAAGCACCGTGGCCAGTCGGCCGGTCTCGCGGTAGCGGTCCGACAACACACGCTGGTCGGTGTCGCTGACAAGGGCCACGACGGGGGCACCGGCGAGCTTGTAGTCGGTGGACGAACGCTCGAACGCCGACGCGACCAGGTCGGCTGGGCCCGCGGTGACGATCAGGTCCACGCCGGCAAGCGAGGCCACCGTGGCGGCGACGTCATCGAGGTCGCTGCCGAGTATCGGCTCGTATCCGAGCGAAGTGACTGCGGAGCTGAGCTGGTTACGCGTGGACTCGTCACGGGACACGACGACGGCGTAGAGCGTGCCCGACGAGCGGGTCGCATCACCAAGGATGGAGACGACGCGCTCGGCGGCGGCAAACTCGCCTTGTGGCATGGCGTTGGCGAGCCCTTCAGCGGCGAGGAAGCGGACCTTCGCGCTGGGGTAGGACAGGGCACGCTCGAGCGGCTGGAGCGCGGGGCCTGAGGCGGTGTTGGACAGGGCGGTCATCGCCGCCATGGCCAGGTTGGCGTCGTTGAGGTCCAAGGCCGTGGTGAGCACGTCACGCAGGCGGTCTGGCCCGGCGAGCATGGCGTAGAAGGACGCGGGCTGGAGGCCTTGCTTACGGCTGGGGTCGGCTGTCTCGCCGAGCTTGATGGATGAACGCAGGTCGGACGCGAGGAAGAGCGACAGCGCATCGCCCATGTCGGGTGCAAGCGTGAGGGCAGACTCGGCCGAGCGCCGGGCGAGCGCGTCGTTGTAAGCAATGGCGGGGACTTCAACGGCAACCAGACCGATGCGCGGGCCGTAGGTCCAGACGATGCCCGCATCGTTGGCGGCGTCGAAGCCGGGCAACTCGGATGGGTTGGAGATGTACTGACCTCGGCCGAGGGTCAGGTAGAGGTCGGCCGCGGACTTGTTGCTCGGCACTTGCGAGCCGCTCTGGATGACCTCGATGGCCTTGGCGATGCGGGGTCGGACGGAGGCGTCTGTCGCGGTGCTTTCAGCGACGGATTTGAGGGCGGGCAGCGACTCGGGGTAGCCGATCTCCGCGAGTACTTGTGCGATGAGGCCTTGCTCAACCGGGTCCAGCTGGGGCAACGCGACCGAGAGCGGCTGCACCATCGGCCGGCCGATGTCCACCATGGCTCGCAGCACGAAGGGGTGCGACAGCGATTGCTGCGCATCTTCGAGCGTTGCGAGAAGCTGGGGCGCCGCGTACTGGCCGGCGGCCTTGAGTCGGCCGATGGCCGAGGCGTAGGGGCGTTGGCCTTGCGAGAGCAGGGCGATGTTGTCGGTGATGCGCTGGGCTTCACGGCTGCGGTCGATGCGGGCCTGTTCGACCTTGCGCTGTAGCTCGGCGGAAACGGCGGAGACGGACTGCATGCCCGCGGCGCGGTCGAAGGTGGGCGTGGGGTTGGTGTAGTCGCTGGCCTCGACGGCTTCGAGCAGGGCGGCGTTGTCCACCTCGATGAGGGCCTTGGCGGCGTCGGCGGCGAGCTCGGGCCGGGCGATCAGGACGTAATGGTTGAAGTCCACCCACAGCTGCGCGGGCTCGGCGGCCAGGGCCGGCGCGGCGGTGCCCATCAGCGAAAGGCCCATCAGGCATCCCGACATCAAACGGACACGGCGGGGGTGCGACATGAACAAACTCCGGTCTGGCAAAGGGTTGAACAAGGGCGGACGCACCGCCGACAGCGCGAATCTACCGGGGCGGCGGGATGCGGTCAAGCAATCTGCAACATTTGGAGTCCGCAAACCGTCACGTCGGGCCTGCGAGACAGTGGGCCGGATGACAGTCGGGAGGGGCCGGGGGACGGCGTTTTCCCTCTTTGACCCTTCAAGGCCTTGTCGCGGTGTGGATATGGTCGTAAGAGCACGAGATACGTCGAGGATCGAGCGCTTTTAGTGATTGTAAAAACCACCGAGTCGCAAAGGCCAGCAAAGGAACTGTCAACTCGCCCGCTCCAATGATGCAACACCACGATTTTATCAAAGAAAGATGTCAGCCAGCACGATCTGGACACTGGGAAGAAATTGATCGAAAACAGCGTCGCAACATGTTGTGCACTGTCTGCTCTGCGTCCTGCGCGGCCTAACGCTTAAAGGAGACACTCTTAGTCATGCGCGCCATGGCTGTTGGGCGGAGCTGGGGTGCTGGTGGTCGTGGCGGGCGGTGCGGGGATCAGGAGCAGGGGCGTGGTGAGTGGGGGTGGCTGTTGGTGTTCGAGGTAGAACTCGGTGCGTTGGAAGAGCAGTTTGGCGGTGGCGTTGGAGCCGAACAGGCCGACGTCGAAGCGGTACCGGGTGAGCTGTTTGGTGCGTTGTTCGACGCGGATGAGGACGGCTTCGCCGCGGAGGTCTTCGGCGGTGATGCGGTGTCGGTAGGGCGGGTCGGGCTCGTCCCTGGTGATGGTGTGACCGGTGTCTTGGAGCGACTGTCGGATGGCGTTGGTGACGCGGTCCATGTCGGCGAGGTAGACGGCGTTGAGCTTCCCCATGGCGAGCACGGAGGTGCCTGTGGCGGCAGCGCTCGCGGCGGCGCCGATCATGGCGGGCTCGAGGCCGGTGCAGCCGAGGTGTGTGGTGAGCGTGAGGGTGAGCAGGAGCGTGCTTGCGAGGTTGCGTGCATCAGACCGGTGGGGCTTGCGTGGCGTCATCCAAGACACGATAAGCATCAGCGGGTTCAGGCCGCCAGTCGTGCCGGCACGGTGCGCTGCGTCGTTGGTTGGTTGGCGAGGAGCTGCTTTCGGTAATTGTCGTTGGCGAGCCACCAGGGCCTGCGCAGGGCTTGTTCCCAGAGGTAGCGATCGGGGTTGTGTTCATGGGCCTGGGCTTGAGCGAGGGCGTAGACGCGTCGGCGTTCGTCACAGCTCTTAAAGACGCGGCGTTTGTCGGGCAGTTCGAGGTTGCTGAGATAGTGCTCTGCGACTTCGATGTACTCGCGGCCGGTGGCGAGGATGTGTTGCGCGGAGAATGAGCCGGCGTGTTCGCGGAGCATGACGAGTTGTTTTTTGAGGACGCGCGGGAGGATGCCGTGCAGCACGAGCCGGCAGGACCATTCGTAGGCGAAGGCGTGGAGACGGGTGGTCTGCATCGGCCCCAGCATGGTGAAGAGTGCGCGTCGGAAGACAGAGCAGCTGAGCGGCAGCGGCGCGGTGTCGTGTTCGAGCAACGCGACGAGTGAGCGGGGCACCTCGGCGGGGTGGTCGCCCAGCACGCGGTCGTTGGCGTCGATGCGCGTCCCGTCGCACATCAGCCAGTCGGCGTGGGGGTGCGCATCCATGTGTTTGAACAGGTCGAGCAGCGCGGTGGGTTGCAGCACATCATCGGCGGAGAGGATGGTGACGAACTCGCCGCGCGCTTGGGTCAGCGCGTGGTTGATGGCCTCGGCGGGACCGGCGTCCCACTGCGTGGTCCAGTACGCGATGGATTCGTCGTAGGTAGTGAGCAACGGGAGGGTGTGATCGTCGGACCCGCCGTCGATGATGAGCAGTTCGACGGCGTGAGCGTGGGCCTGGTCGAGGACGCTGCAGAGCGTCTGTTCGAGGTAGCGAGCCTGATTGAACGAGGGGATGATGATGGAGAGTCGCGGAGCGGGACGGGGCGGGTTTGCTCGCATGATGGTGCCTCTGCGGTGGCCGGCGTGCGGGTGCACGGCCGTGACAACCGGCACAGGAGTCATCGGTGGTTCGCGGGGGATGCTTGATGGGCGGGGGGTTATGCGGACGTTGAGGTGGTGTGGGGGAGCCAGACGCTTCGGGTGATGCGCCCTCAGCGTCGGCGTGGAAAGAACTTGATGGAACGCACTTAGATGGGCCGGACGTGAGGGGTGTCGTCGTCGTCGTCGTGTTGATCGTGGTCGTTGATGGAGTGGTAGGTGCGGTGTGCGGGGGCGACCATGGCGGCGGCGGGGACGGGGTTGGAGCGAGGGCCGATGGTGAAGCCGGCGTCGCTGACGGATTGCTTGAAGTCGCCGATGCGGTGTTTCTTGGCGCGTGGGATGCGGATGGGCTTGGGCAGCCAGAGCGTGCCGATGAGCATGGCCTGAATCAGCAGGACCGGGAGTTGATCGATGGCTCCGACGTGCGTGGGCGTGGCGATCCACCAAACGGCAAGCGCGAACGCGGAGATGGCGACGGCGTTGGCGCGCCGGCGGGCGATGGCGGCGGCGGCGGCGACGAGAGTGGCGGCGAGCAAAGCGATGTTGAGCGCGACCCAGCCATTGATGGCCCA
>DAIOEG010000071.1:0-6622 GCA_036746415.1 Phycisphaera sp.
GTGGCAGGGCAGGCCGTAGAGGTGGACGGCGAGGATGGCTTTGGTTTTGGGTGTGATTGCGCCTTCGAGGTGGGCGGGGTCGAGGTTGAAGGTGCGCGGGTTGATGTCCACGTAGACCGGGGTGGCCCCGACACGCAGGACGGACTCGGCGGTGTGGACGTAGGTGAAGGCGGAGAGGACGACCTCGTCACCGGGGCCGACGTCCAGGGCCATGAGCGCGAGCTGGAGCGCATCGGTGCCGCTGGAGACGCCGACGGCGTGTGGCACGTTGCAGTAGTGGGCGAGCTGGTGTTCGAACTGCTCGACGTAGTGGCCGAGGATGAGTCGGCCTGACTCGATGACGTCGGTGAAGGCGTCTTTGAGTTGCGGGAGGAGCTGTTTGTGCTGCTCGGTGAGGTCGAATAGCGGGACGGCCATGCACTCGCTCCGGGGTGTGCTCTGCGGGCATTGGAGGATACCCGGTTGAGGCGTTGGGATGTTTGTGGTTGACAGCGGGGCGGTGGCGAGCGACAACGCATGCATGGCATCGCCGATCTCGTGTCCGCATTGTCGCAAGGTGTTCCGCTGGACGGCGGAGCTGGCGGGTGGCCGGGTGCGTTGCTCGTGCGGGGCGCGGTTTGCGGTGCCGATGACGCCCAACGGTGTGGTGGAGTTGTTGGAACGGCCGGGGGAGAAGGGCGGCTCCGCAGGCGCGGGAATGGAAGGGCAGCCGGTGGTTGCGAGCGAGGTGGAGACGTACGAGCTGGCGTTGGACGCATCGGACCCCGAGGCGTTGGCGTCGCGGGGCGTGTCGGGGTTTGCGCTTCGGTGCGCTCGTTGCAACGCGGCGATGCGGGTGGGGGCGTCGGTGTGTTTGAACTGCGGGTTTGATGCGCGGGCGGGTGAGGTGATCAGCACGCGGGTGGTGGACGAGCCGGCGACGGAGCCGGTGCGGGGCGGGATCGACCTAGATGATGCGGGCGGGTTCGACCCGTCGGCCTACGGCACGAGCGCGGTGGCGCGGGCGTTGTCGGCGCGTCAGGACGAGGCGCGGGCGAGCGTGTGGCGTGAGCGGGTGCTGCCGATCGCGCTGCTGTGCATCGGGCTGGTGTGGTTCGTGCTGGTGTCGGTGGTGGGCACGGCGGACTGGTCGGGTGTGCTGATGCGGGGCGGCGTAAACGCGGTGGTGATGGCGGGGGGGACGTGTCTGTTCGTGCTGGCGATGTTCGCGACGGTCTCGATGTTTGGGCTGTCGTACGGGTCGATGGGGTCGGCGATGCTCAAGGGCGTGGCGCTTGGGGTGAGCACGGGGTTCCTCGCGGACACGCTCGTGCTGTGGTCGGCGGAGCTGGTGATGATGCTTGGGGTGTACGGCGTGATCGGGCTGGTGGCGTTCACGCTGGCGCTCAATGGTCTGCTGGTGGTGCTGCCCGCGTGGTTTCTGTTCGAGCTCGATCTGCAGGAGGCGGGCATCCTGCTGGGGGTGTTCTCGGCGTTCAAGCTGATGATCGGGATGCTGGTGCTGGTGATCGGGATGACGATGTAGAGAGGAGGAAAGGTGTTAGGAGCTAGGGGTTAGTGGTTGGGGACTTGGCATGGAGACGCGACAAGACGCGGCGCTACGTCGAGCGTGGTGCTGTCAAATGTCTGATCCCGAACCCCTAACCCCTAACCCCTGATCCCGGCCATGAAAAAAGCACGGCTTCTTGCGAAGCCGTGCTTTCGTTGGTTGGTAGGTTCTAAGCATCTCGGCCCGGGTTCCGTGGGGCCGAGGTCAACACCCCGCGTTGGCGGGGCGTTGCTTAGTACTCCATCGACACGCCGACCTGGGCGACGACCATGAAGGTGTCTTCTTCGCCCTGGTTCAGGCTGACGTCGTCGTTGAGCAGGTAGCCGGTGAGGCCTGCGGAGGCCGACCATGTGCCGTACTCGGTGGGGACGAAGCTGAGGGGCACGCTGGCGACGGCGCCGACGCTGATGAAGCCGAACAGCTCGTTGTCGCCGTCTTCGTTGTTGACATAGAAGTCATCGAGCGACATGCCGATCTTGATGGGCACGGTCAGGTCGATGGGGTAATCGGCGGACTCGACGAGGGAGTAGCCCCATTCGCCACCGATTTCGAGGTAGATGTTGTCTTCGTCGGCCGCGTCATCGGTCGCGAACTCGAGGCCGAGCATGACGTAGGGGGACAGGGCCCACTCGCCCAGGTACTCGCTGTCGTCGAAGCCGACGGTGGTGAGCAGTTCCCAGTAGTCGGTGAAGTTTCCGTTGGGGTAGAGGTACCCGACGACGGCGACGTCGAGGGAGACCTTGTCCACCAGGCCCAGCGACACGCCGGCGTAGATGTCGGACTCGTACCAGAACTCGTTGGAGTTGCCGGTGGCGGTCTCATCGTTGCTGTGGAGCGAGTTCCACGTGCCGAAGTATGCGTCCACGCCGTCGGCGATGGAAGTGCTGATCTCGGCGTAGGGCTGAACGATCAGGCCCGAGTTCTCGAGGTTGTAACCGCGGAACACGTACGCGGTGGGGACGTCTGCGCCCAGCGAGAACGACAACGCGCCGCTGTTGATCGCCGGGACTTCTTCCTGAGCCAGAACAGGCAGGGCCATCGCCGACATCGCGGCGATCAGACCCAGCTTCGAAACCTTGCGTCCAATGGACATTCGAACACTCCTTACCTTGTGAAACCCTTGTTTTGGAACCCGGTCAGCCGCCCACGCAGCGGTGACCCACATCTTTTACCTGATCGAACAGCCGCATCTTGTAGCACACGCCAGAGCGATCCGCAATCAGTTTCGGCCCCTCAAGACCTTCCACTGACGGTCCGACCTCGGCCTAGCTTTGCATCGTCACCATCTTGCCCTGCTGAATCCACAGGCATCATGCCGCCTCAGTGTACTCAGAATGGGCAAACGATGCACACCCACATTTGCTCTTCATACATCGCACGCATCAGCTCTCACACCTTAGAAATCCTTCCACGCTTTGCCGCATCAGTGGTGACGGCAACCCGATTATCGGTCTTTTGTGCAAAAGCAGGGCCAGCCGAACTCCTCGCCACGCCCGCCAGCCCGATCACGCTGGCGACAGGCCCCGGTACAGCTCCTGCACCCGCTGGCTCTGTGCCCGCCGCGCGTTCTCCAGCGTCAGCCGCGCAATCGAAAACTTCGGCGCCTCCTGCGTCATCAGCTTGCAGTGCTCCTGGATCACCTCATACAAAAACTTGAACGCGTCGCGCGGCTGGTGCATCTGGTCCAGCGCATCGATCAGAACCTCCCGCGTCACGTCCTGCTCAAACAAGTCCGTCAGCGAGATCGGCGAGGCCTGCCCCGGTCGGCACGCGTTCAGGCGACTCGCGCACAGGTCGTACAGCATCGCCCCCGACCACTCGAGCCGGTCGATCATCGCTTGCTTGTCAAGCCGGGCCTCCTGATAAAACCTCGGCGACTCCTTCTGAAGCAAATACGACAGCTCGATCGGCAGCAGGAGCTTCAACCCCACGCCCTCCTGCTTCAGGAACTTGTTGTCGAACATCGGCCAGACGATCGCCCGCATCCGCGTGGGGTCGCCCGACACCACCGTCGGCTCGTCCACGCGGTCCACCAGCACCAGCATCCCCGAGTATCCAAACGGCGAGAGCACATCCAGGAAACGCTTGGTCAACTGATACCGGTTGTCGTGCGGCCCTTCATCGTCCTTGAGCGGCATCGGGATCGGCTGGCCCGCCAGTGTCGCGCTCGACAAGCCATCGAGCATCGCCGACAACTCCTGCGGCGTGCGCCCGACCGCCGGCATCTCGCGCGCGATCTTCCGCCCCAAGCTCCAGGGCTTGAGCAGCTTCACCAGCCAGCCCGCCCAGCTCACGATCGCCAGCGCCCCCGTCACCACCAGCCCCGCCAGCACCCACCAAGGCGCATCGGCCCAAAGCGCAAACCCCACACCAAACAGAAGCGCCAGCCCCGTAACCACCGCCAGCCAGAAGTACACGTCCTTGCCCACCAGCGTCCCTACCCGCAGCGTCTTGCTCAGCGACGCCAGCCGTTCGCCCGGCGAGCCCGACCGCGGCCGGTCGTAGAGCAACGCCAGCGTCGCTAAATCTCGCCGCTGCTGACGCGGCAACTTCTTCAGCGTCTTGTACGACTTCTCGGGCAGCACCACGTCCGACGCCGGCCGGTCGCCCGTCACCGCGTCCAGCCACTTGGTCACCGCCAGCGAGAGGATCGCGTCCTGGTGGTCCTCCAGCCGGATCGTCTCCAGCGCCTTGTCGATGTCCTTGATCTTGCGCACGCGCAGCAGCGCATCGAGCACGGGGTTCTGATCGTCATATGAAACGCTCAAGACCCGAGAGCCGGCGTTGCCCGTGTTGTGCTCCGCGACCTGCTCTTCGATGTCGATCCGGATCGCGGTCTTGCCGCTGCCTTTTTCGCCGAAGACCACCGCTGTTGACGGTTTGTCGATCCGCCCGATGATCTTGCCAAAGTCGGGGTGTTGCAGGTTCTGCCGACCCAGCTTCGCAAACACCGGGTCCAGACGGGCCTCCTCCGCCGCGAAGGGGTTCTCCGCCAGCTCGTACTGCTTCAAAAAGCTGTGAACATTCATCCCCGCAGCCCTTCCAAGGTGAGTGTGATGTCAGCCGGTCATTAGACTAGCAAACGTCTGTCGCAGAGAACGCCCAAGCAGACCCCAACAACGCAGACAACCGCGCGACTGCCCGCCGCAGACCACTCCCCAACACCCACTCCCCACTCCCCCGCAATGCCCCAGTGCTTCCCCGACCTCGCCAGCGTCCAGGCCGCCTTCAACACCGGCAAGCCGACCTACATCCCCCTCGCCAGGCGAGTGCTCAGCGATGCGCTCTCGCCCGTGCTCGCCTACCGACGGCTCGTCAAGCCCGACGCGCGACTCGCGCCCAGCTTCCTCTTTGAGTCCGTCGTCGGCGGGCAACGCATCGGACGCTACAGCTTCCTCGGCGCTCGCCCAGCCATGCAGGTCGTCGCCTTCGGCCACGAGGTCACGCTCACCGACTACCGCAGCAACACCACCCGCACCGAGCACCACGACGACCCGCTCCAAGTCATGCGACGGCTCACCCACGAATATCAAGGCCACCACGTCGCAGGCCTCCCCGACTTCACCGGCGGCTGGGTCGGTTACGCCGGCTACGACACCGTCCGCTACGTCGAGCACGAGTCGCTCCCCAACCCGCCCCGCGACGACCGCCACCTCCCCGACCTGCACTTTGGCCTCTACCTCGACACCGTCGCCTTCGACCATGTCCAAAAAACCGTCCTCTTCATCACCCACCTCGACACGCAACGCTTCTGCTCGCCCAAGCAGGCCTACGACGCGGGCGTGCAACAACTCGATGCGCTCGAAGCATCCCTCAAAGACCTCGGCGACGACCGCGTCTCCACGCCGCACGGCCACATCGACCTCGCCTCCCCGCCGCCCGTCCTGCCCACCAGCAACATGGGCGTCGGCGGGTACCAACGCGCCGTCGAGACGTGCAAGCAGTACATCGGCACGGGCGACGCGTTCCAGATCGTGCCCAGCCAGCGCTTCTCGATCCACACGCACGCCGACCCGTTTGATGTGTACCGCACGCTGCGCGTCGTGAACCCCTCGCCGTACATGTTCTATCTCCAGGCCGCCGGGGCCGTGCTTGTGGGATCAAGCCCGGAGATCCTCGTCCGTGTCGATCAAAGCACCGTCGCATCCCGGCCACTCGCCGGCACGCGCCAGCGTGGCCAGACCGAGGACCAGGACCGCGCCCTCGAACAACAACTCCGCGACGACCCCAAGGACATCGCCGAGCACACCATGCTCGTGGACCTGCACCGAAACGACATCGGCCGAGTCGCCGTCCCCGGCAGCATCACCCTCCCCGAACTCTTCACCGTCGAACGCTACTCCCACGTCATGCACCTCTCCAGCCAGGTGCAGGGCACGCTGCAACCCGCCCTCGACTGCTGGGATGCGCTGCGCCACTCGCTGCCCGTGGGCACGGTGAGCGGCGCGCCCAAGGTCCGCGCGATGCAGATCATCGACGAGCTTGAGCCGAACAAGCGCGGCCCCTACGGCGGAGCCGTCGGCTACGCCGACTTCCAGGGCAACATGGACATGTGCATCGCCCTGCGCACCATGATCTGTTTACCCCACTCCCCAAACGCCGACCCTGAGCAACGCGAAGGGTCTGGCTCTCCTTCCCCCCACCCCTGGCGCATCGACCTCCAATCCGGCGCTGGCATCGTCGCCGACTCCGTCCCTGACCTCGAGCATCAAGAGACCGTCAACAAAGCCGCCGCCCTCGCCAAAGCCATCGCCCTCGCCGAGTCTCTCTTCCCCCCACCCCTACCAACCACACCCCCCACACGCCGACCCTAAGCGCAGTGAAGTGTCTGGCTCCCCGTCCCCATTTTCACTCCGCGTCCCACCACTCGCCGATGACCACTGAAGATGTCTGCCGAGCTGAACACCATCCTGCGCCTGCGTGTCCCCGTGATCGTCGAGATCGGGCGTCGCTCGATGCCGCTGTCCGAAGTCCTCTCGCTCGCGCCCGGCACGATCGTCGAACTCGACAAGCACGCGGATGACCGGCTCACCCTCCGCATCAACAACAAGCCCGTCGGCGGGGGCGCCGCCG
>DAIOEG010000071.1:6632-9523 GCA_036746415.1 Phycisphaera sp.
CCTCTCCCACCGACCGCATCAAAGCGCTCGCATCGTGAGAAGTGGCCAGTGGCCGGTGACCAGTGGCCAGTCAGCAAGTGCGGAACAAGAAAATCTGAAACTCTCTGCAACGCCGACCCTGAGCAACGCGAAGGGTCTAGTTCTCTCCCCGATTTAAACTTCCGACTTCCGCCTTCTCACTTTTCACCCACCACCCGCACCAACACCCGCTGCCCGTCCACCTTCGTCACGACCACCGCTGACTCTTCGTCGATCAACTCCTCCTCGGCCGTACACTCCACCACCCGCCCCTCGAACCGGCAAGAGCCCATCGGTCGCAGGGCCGACAACGCAAATCCCCGCTCACCCACCGCGACGCCCACCGCGCTGACCGGCGTCACCGCCTCCTGATGCTCGCTCAGCAGCATCCGTCGGCCCACCGGCGTGTACGGCCAGACCTTCAGCCCCAGCCCAATCACCACAGGCGTGAGCACCACCATCGCCGCCGACCCCGCCAGCCCCAGCATCGGGTCCGCGATAAACAACACCACCACCCCCGCGGCCCCCGCAATCACCGCAAGGATCCCGATCACGCCCCCCGATGGCACGAACACCTCCGTGAACCCAAGCAACACCGCCGCCGCCAGAAGCGCCACACCCCACACCACCAACGTCTGCGGGTCCGCCCCCCCCGCCTGCTGAACCGCCTGCGCCAACATCAAGATGCTCATGCACGCATCTTAGGGCAATGCATCCACCCACCACCCTAGCGCACCGCGTTGAATCGTCTCTCTAGCCGCGACCTGACGGGTCGCGGGTTGTCAATCGTTTGTTTGCCAGTCTGCCCCGGTGTTTCGAGTCTCACAAACCGCGTGCTGTCAGCACGCGGCGACAGAGAGAAAACCACGTGGTGCTCTCAAGCGGGCGGCTCGCAGCCCCGGATCAGCACCGCAACAACGCAATCCAAATCTCTACCATGCCCCCATGTCCACCCAGACCCTCCGGCCTGAAGACCTCCACAAGCCGGTCACGGCGTTTATGCGGCCCGTCGAGATCACCATCCTCTCCAACCAGTCCATCGGCGAGTCCATCAACGTCATCCGCAAGGCCAGGCCCAGTGCGCGCATCCTGTACGTCTACGTCATCGACGACACGGGTCGGCTCGTGGGCGTGTGTTCGACAAGGTCGCTGTTGCTCAACGAGCCCGCCACGTGCGTGAGCAAGGCCATGGACACGGCACTGGTGACCATGCCGTCCCACGCGACGCTCGACCTAGCGATCGACCTGTTCGCGCTGCATCGGCTGCTGGCGCTTCCGGTGGTGGATGACGACACGGGCCTGCTGCGCGGCATCCTCGACGTGCAGGTGTATGCGGAGGAAGTGCTCGACATGGCCGAGGCGCGCCGGGGCACGGATATCTTCCAGCTGATCGGCCTGAGCGCCGAGGAGCTGCGGGACGCCAAGCCATTGAAGCTGGTCAAGGCCCGGTTGCCCTGGCTGTTCTTCAACCTCGTGTCGGGCATGATCTGCGCGTTCATCGGCGCGCTCTTCACCGAGACGCTGGAGAAGGCGATCGTGCTGGCGATGTTCATCCCGCTCGTGCTGACGCTGAGCGAATCGACCGCGGTGCAATCGGTGAGCGACGGGCTTTCCAGCATGCCCCGCAACTCCAAGAAGAGCCGGCTCAAAGAGTTGTTGCAACGCTTGCGCCGCGAGTGGGTCGTCTCGACGATCGTGGCATGGTCACTGGCGATCCTCGTCGGGCTGCTTGCGCTGTTGTGGCGGACGGGGTACGAAGCGCCGGGGGTCATCGCGCTGGCAACCGCGGTGTCGATCCTCGTCGCAGCCACCATCGGCAAGCTCGTCCCCTCGGCATTGCACGCCCTCAAACTCGACCCCAAACTCGCGGCCGGCCCCGTGTCGCTGGCGTTCACCGACGTCGCGGCGATGCTGATCTACATGTCGTTCGGGGCGCTCTTGCTTTGAAGTTTTTTAGCCACAGATGAACACAGATAAACACAGATCAGACAAGAGAGTTGGCCACGGAATCTGAGGAAATCACGGAAGGGGGAGGAGCAAGGCGCCTTCGTTCCTCATCAGTTGTTGTGTGGTGAGGGGGATCGATTTGATGCAAGCTTGTTTGATTGCTTACATCAAAAAGCCATGACTGCTTCTTTCCTTCTGTTCAATGCATTCCTCTGAATCCGTGGCCAACTCTTCCGCTTCATCTGTTTTCATCTGTGTCCATCTGTGGCAAAACTCTCCCGCATGAGGGCGTTCAACCTCACCGCGCCCATTCGATCGTGCGCATCTCGCGGAGGACGGTGACTTTGATCTCGCCGGGGAACGTCATCTCGTCGCTGATGCGTTTGGCGATGTTGCGGGCGATGGCGTGGCAGGCGGTGTCGTCGACGCCGGTGGGGTTGACGATCACGCGGACCTCTCGGCCGGCCTGGATGGCGTAGGCCTCGGTGACGCCGGCGTTGTCGCGCGCGATGTGCTCGAGCTCTTGCAACCGCTTGATGTACTTCTCCAGCGTCTCTCGGCGAGCGCCCGGGCGTGCACCGCTGATCGCGTCGGCGGCCATCACGATGGGCGTGTAGGGCGTCGTGCTGGGGATGTCGTTGTGGTGGCCTTCGACGGCGTTCAACACGGCCTCGTGCTTCTCGCCGACCTTGCGGAGGAAGTCTGCGCCGATCTTGGGGTGGCCGCCCTCGACCTCGTGGTCCATCGCCTTGCCGATGTCGTGGAGGAAGCCGCACCGCCGCGCGAGCTCGCCGTCGAGGCCCAGCTCATCGGCGATGACTTGGCAGAGGAAGGCGACCTCGACGCTGTGGCGGAGGATGTTCTGGCCGTAGGACGTGCGGTAGTACAGCCGGCCCATCATGTCGGAGACCTTGGAGTGCAGGCCG
>DAIOEG010000072.1:0-9292 GCA_036746415.1 Phycisphaera sp.
CACCGCTCCCGGAGGCAGGGAAGTTTTAGAGTCTCATCCGCGTCTATCTGCGTTCATCTGCGGTTCCGTTAAAGCCCGATCCGGCTTGCAAACTCCGGCACGCCTCGCACTCCCAACCCATCGACGCGCAGCAGTGCACCCGCATCCGGCCCGTTCTTCTGCGGGTCGCTGCCGCCGGCGGTCGTGATGTATGCCGTGCCCAGGTCGTCGTGAGCAAAGGCGATGCACGAGCACTTCGCGGCTGTAGGCACGTCGATGGTCTGCACGACCTTGCGCGTCTCGGGGTCGATGCGCAACACGCTGTAACCGTCCCACTGCGCGGACCAGAGGTAGCCCTCGGCATCGACCGTCATGCCGTCGGGGATGGTGCCCGGCGCTTCGTAAAACACTTCGCGATGGGAGAGGTCGCCGGTGCGCTGGTCGTAGGCGTATCGGTAGATGCGTCCGGTGGGCGAGTCGGTGAAGTACAGGTGCTTGCGATCGGGGGTGAAGCCCATGCCGTTGGCGCAGCCAAACCCTTCATCGACAACGCGGTACGAGCCATCGGGGTCGAAGCGATACAGCCGACCGGGCGAGTACGCGGCGCCTTGCCCTTTGGTGTTGGGCATCGTGCCGGTGAAGACTCGGCCGGCGGGGTCTGCGATGCCGTCGTTGAAGCGTGTCTCGCCGTCGATGCCCTCGCGCACGATGTGCTGCACCTTGCCGTCGCGCCAAGTCAGCAGGCGTCCTTTGTCCAAGCCCAGCAGCAGCGAGCCGTCGGCCTGCACGAGGATGAGGCCGATGCACGACGTCTCGAACACCAGGCCGTGCTCGCCGGTTGCGGGGTCGAGGCGAAACATCTTTCCGCGCGGGATGTCTGCCCAATAGAGCACCCGCTCCGCCGGGTGCCACACCGGGACCTCGCCAGTCTCACAACGGTACTGCGCCACTTGATGGACCTGCATCGATCACCCTTTCAAGCATTGAAAATAACACGATCCACAACAACGCCTACGCCATCGTCGCCAGCATGTGTGGCACTACTTCCTGCTGCAAGGGCTCGCCGGCGATGAACCGCTGAAGCTCCTGCACCATCGCATCGCCCATCCGCCAGACCTCCCGCCCCACGGAGCCGGCGATGTGCGGGAATAGCACCACGTTGGGAAGCGTGTACAACGGCGAGCTGGCGACAGGCGGCTCGGGGTGCGTCACATCCAGGTAGGCCGACAGGTCTGGCCGTTGCGAAAACACCGCGATCAAATCCGTTTCATCAACGACCGCGCCGCGCGAGGTGTTGATGAGCGCAGCACCAGGACGCATCGACGACAACAACGGCTCGTTGATCATCCGCTCGGTTGTCGGCAGCCACGGCGTGTGCAGCGACACCACATCGCACGTCGAGAACAATTCCGCCAGCGACACATACGTCACCCCCAGCGATGCAGACAGCGCTGCGGATGGGGCCGGGTCATACGCGACGACCTCGACGTCCAACGACTTCAACCGCTCCGCCGTCAACCGCCCAATCACCCCCATCGACACCAGGCCAACGCGGTTTTGATACGCACCCACGATGACGGGTTGGTCGAAGCGCTGCGTTGCGCGCACCTGACGCTCGGCGCGGAACGCCTGCTTGAGCGCCATCACGACCAGCGCCGCGGTGAACTCGGCCACGGGCACCGCGTTCTGTGCCGCCGCGTGTGTGAGGCGGATGCCACGCGCCCACAGCGCGTCGGTCACGAAACACTTCACTGAGCCCGCCGCGTAACACACAAGCTTCAGCGACTCCGTCGCGTCCAGCACCTCCGCGTCCAGCGTCACCATGCCCCAGGTTGACATCAGCACATCCACATCACGCAACAGCGCTGGGTCCGATCGCACTTGCTCTGCAGACAACGGCCTTTCACGCATCTCCAGCATCCGCGCAAGCTCCGCCTGCGCATGCGGCGCGTACGCCCGGTTGATCGACGATGCCGTGCCCAGATACAAACCGCGCATGCGAGCCATAAGAACCCTTTGTCGAACCCATGAAAAAGCCCGGCCAAACCTTGACCGGGCATCATACGACGACCCGCAGCCCGCTCATGAATCGTCTTCCGCCGCCGGTTGATACCCGGCCGCGACGCGCTGCTGCACCGGCAATGGGCACGGCTCGTAGTGACTCAAATCCATCGTGAACGTGCCTTGGCCGCTCGTCATGCTCTTGAGCTGGTTGCCGTAGGTCAGAAGCTCGGACAACGGCACGGTCGCGGTGATGCGCACGAGCTCGCCGGGCAGCATGTCCGTCCCCATCACCCGGCCGCGCCGCACCGACAGGTCGGCCGTCATGTCGCCCATCGACGCACGCGGCGCGGTGGCTTCCAGCTCAACAAGCGGCTCCAGCAGCACGGGCCGCGCCTTGCTCACCGCGTCGAGCACCGCGCGACGCGCGGCCGTGACAAACGCGATCTCCTTTGAGTCCACCGGGTGGTGCTTGCCGTCGTACACGCTCACGCGCAGGTCCTGCAACGGATACCCCGCGATCGCGCCTTGGACGAGCGCCTGACGCACGCCCTTCTCCACGGCGGGCATGAACTGACGCGGTACCGACCCACCGAAGGTGTCATCGACGAACTCAAACCCCGCGCCACGTTCCAACGGCTCGACCCGCAGAGACACCTCGCCGAACTGCCCCGCACCGCCGGTCTGCTTCTTGTGTCGGCAGTGGCCATGCGCGGTGGTCGTGATCGTTTCGCGGTACTCGATCTTCGGAGGCGCTGTTTCGACTTCGAGGTGGTAGCGCTTGTCCAGCTTCTCGAGGATCACGCGCAGGTGCAGGTCGCCCAGGCCGTGGATCACGGTCTCGTGCGTCGATCCGGGCCTGCTGACGCGGAAGGTCGGGTCTTCCTCCTGCATCCGGTGCAGCGCATCGGCGAGCTTCTGTTCATCGCCGCGGTTTTTGGGCGAGATCGCGAGGCCCGCCATCGCCTGCGGGAAGCGCAGCGGCTTGAGGTGCAGGTCGTCTTCATCGTGCGAGTCGTGCAGCACCGCGTCGAAGTGCACATCGTCCACCTTGGCCAGCGCGACGATGTCGCCGGGGATCGCGCGATCGACTTCGACGGTCTGCGCGCCTTGCAGCTTGTAGAGGTGGCCGACCTTGACGGGGCGTTTGCTCTCGCCGGTGTGCGGGTCATCGATGAACAGCTGTGAGTCGCGTGTGACGGTGCCCTGATGCACGCGGAACGCGGCGAGCTTGCCGCGATACGGATCGATGCGGATGTTGAAGACGTGAGCGAGGACGTGCTTGTTGGCGTCGGGCTGTGCGTGCAGCTCGTGTTCGAGGTCGCTGCCACGGATGAACGCAGGCGGGTTGCCCTCGGTGGGGTCGGGGCAGAGCTCGACGATGAAGCGCAGCAGCGCATCGATGCCCACGGGCGGGAGCGTGGCGCTGCCGTTGCTTTGGCCGTGCGCGTGTGGACGGGCGGCGGTGAAGACAACGGGCACGAGGTGCCCTTCGCGCAGGGCTTTTTCAAACGGGTCGTGCAGCTGCTCAGGTTGGACGTTGCCTTGTTCGAGATAGGTGGCCATCAGGTCTTCATCAACTTCGACGACTTGCTCGATGATGGCTTTGTGGTAGTCGGCGACGGGGCCCAGGTCGCTCTGGCCGTCGGATGTTTTGAAGCAATCCACGACGCGCGTGTGCTGGTCTGCGGGCAGGTTGACGGGCAGGCAGCAGTTGCCGAACTGCTCGCGGAGCTGGTCGAGCAGGACGAGCAGCTCTTCGGGACTGGCCTGATCGATCTTATTGATCACGATGGCTCGGCAGAGGTTGCGTTCCTTAGCGCGGCGCATGAGCCGGCGGGTGATGGGCTCGATGCCGTGGTGCGCGTTGATGACGACGGCGACTGTCTCGACGGCGGTGAAGACGCCCAGCGCCCGGCCGAGGAAGTCGGGTGAGCCGGGCGTGTCGAGGAGGTTGAGGTGGTGTTCGAGGGTGTCGGCGTGGAGGACGCAGGAGTAGAGCGAGTGCCCGTGCTCGTGTTCTTCGGGCGTGAAGTCGGAGAGTGTGGTGTGGCCCTCGACGGTGCCGGCCGATCCGCTGACGCCAGCGTGGTGAAGCAGCGCTTCGAGCAGCGTCGTCTTCCCCGAGCCGGCTTGACCGACGAGGGCGAGGTTCCGGATCGCATGTGTGGTGTAGGCAGGCATGCCGACACCTCCTTTCGGGTTGTCGTCGCCAGCGGCCCCGAGGCGACCTTGGGTGAGACGTGAAACGAGCGGCCGCTCGACCTGAACGATACGTCACAAACCCTACGTACGCGAGAGCATCGCAACGTACAAGCGGTGGTTGCAAAGTGTTTGTACGAACAGGTTGCGGACAGAGAGGTGAAGCCGGCCTTCAATCAACTCCTGCTTCTTTAGTATTACCGCAGCAGGTTGTATTTCAGGATGCAGACGATCGCGCGCACGCCGTCGCGCCAGCCGATCTTCTTGCCTTCTTCATACGTTCGGCCGTTGTAGGACACGCCGACTTCGTAGATGCGGACGGGCTTGTTGTTGAGCCTCAGGCGTGCGACCTTGGCCGTGATCTCCGGCTCGAAGCCGAAGCGGTTCTCCTGCACCGTGATCTGTTGCAGCACCTCACGGCGGAAGACCTTGTAACAGACCTCCATGTCGGTCAGGTTGAGGTTCGTCAGCATGTTGGACAGCGCGGTGAGGGCGCGGTTGCCGACGGAGTGCCAGTAGTAGAGGACGCGGTGCGACTCGCTGCCGATGAACCGCGAGCCGAACACCACATCGGCCCGGCCCTCGATAAGCGGCTTGAGCAGCTTGGCGTATTCGTTGGGGTCGTACTCGAGGTCGGCGTCCTGCACGATGGTGTAGTCGCCGTCGGCCTTTGCGAAGCCGGTGCGCAGCGCGGCCCCTTTGCCTTGATTCACGGTGTGGTACACGATCGTCAAGTCTGCTTGCGATTCGAGCGTCTTGAGCAGCTCGCGCGTGCCATCGTTTGAGCAGTCGTCCACGAGCACGATCTGCTTCTCGCCATCGATCTGCGCACCGCGCACACGCTGGATGACGGTCTCAAGCGTGTGCCGTTCGTTGAACACGGGGATGACGACCGACAGCTTCATGGCCGCATCATAGTTTGCCTGTGTCGCTCTACACTGGGCCGATGCGTTGTGATCGGACGTTGCTGCAGGAGCGTGACCACGCGGTGTTCTGGCACCCGTGCAGCCAGATGAAGGACTACGAGGCGTTCCCGCCGTTGCAGGTCGCGTCGGCACGGGGCGGGATCATCGAGTTGGTAGACGGCTCGCGTGTCTACGACGCCATCAGCTCGTGGTGGTGCAAGTCACTGGGCCACGGCCACCCGCGCCTGCGCGCCGCGGCCGCCGCGCAGCTCGAACGCTTCGAGCACATCATCGCCGCCAACACGACACACGAAGCGATCGTCTCGTTGTGCGAACGGCTCCTTGCGCTGTGCAACGGGCCCGCGTCGGGGCACTTCACCAAGGTGTTCTTTGCCGACAACGGCAGCACCGGCGTCGAGGTCGCGCTCAAGATGGCGCTGCAGGCGCAACAGCAGCAGCGCGGGCAGACCAAGCGTACGAAGCTCGCATCGTTTTCGAATGGGTATCACGGCGAGACGGCGGGCGCGATGTCGGTGAGCGACCTGGACCTGTACACCAGCCCGCACGGGCCGATGATGTTTGAGGTGCTCAAGCTCGGCCCGCTGCCGTATCGAAGTGGGCCGAGCGATGCTCGGTGGATGGATGCGTCGGCGGAGTGGCCGGCGATCGAACGGCAGTTGAACGCGTCGGCTGATGCGCTGGCTGCGGTGGTGTACGAGCCGGTGTTACAGGCGGCGGGCCGGATGAAGCTGTACAGCCCGGACCTGCTGCGTCGTCTGCGTGATTGGGCGGATGCGCACGGTGTGTATCTCATTGCAGATGAGATCGCGTCGGGGTTGCATCGGTGTGGTGGTGTGCTGGCGTCGCATCTGTCGGGTGTGTTGCCGGATGTGGTGGTGTTGTCGAAGGGCTTAACGGCGGGGTTTTCTCCGATGTCTGCGGTGCTTGCGACGCAGGCGATGTACGAGCTGTTCTACGACGACTATGCGACGGGCAGGGCCTTTCTGCACAGCAACACATACGCGGGTCATGCACTGGGCGTGGCGGTGGCGCACGCGGCGCTGGACGTGTACCGCGATGAGGACATCCCGGGGAACGTGTGCGTGCTGTACGGGCTGCTGCACGAGCGGCTTGTTGAGATGGCGCGGCGGGGTGCTTCTGTGTGTCGTCCGCGTGTGCTGGGCGCGGTGGGCGCGATCGACTTGTGCGGCCCCGACGAGGCCGAGTTGCCGACGCAGGCGCGCACGGGGTATCGGGTTTACCGGTCGGCGGTTCGGCGTGGCGTGTTGTGTCGTCCGCTGGGCGACACGATGTATGTGTTCCCGCCGTTGAACACGACGAGCGATGATCTTTGCATGATGCTGGAGTTGCTGGCTGGGTCGATCGACGAGGTGACGGGCGCTTAGGTCCCCGTGCCTGATCCTTTTGCTGGTCAACACGGCAGATGCGTGTGATCTCCGCCCCGACCGGCGAGTCAACTCGCCGGCTAAGCGGGGAACGATTCGGCGCGGTTCTCAAGTGACGACGCCCGGCGTTTTCGTGCCGGGCGTCGCGTGGGAGTCTGCGTGTTTTGGATTATCTGGTTTAGGCTCTGTCGGAAAACCCCATATCACGTCGTTCTGAGATATCGTTGGATGAAGGCCAGGCGGACCATGCCGGCGAAGTTTTTCGCGGTCTTGATTCGCTTTGCTGGGGATCACCGGCGTGATGCCCAGCTCCAGTCGGTAGTCGTCGATCCAATCCGCGCGGTAGCCCTTGTCTGCCGCCAGCGCCACCGGCCAGGCGATCGGCTCACCCGCTCTGTCGCGCAACGCCGCGTCGGCACCGACCAGCACCGCGTCGAACGCCGAGCACTCGTGGGCCTGGCCGGCGGTCAACTCGAAGTGAAGCGGGTTGCCCTAGCCGTCGCACAAGACGTGGATTTTACAGGTCAAGCCGCCACGGCTTCGGCCCAGCGCGTGGTCTGCGGGCTCGTTGGGGTCCTTTTTTCCCACCGCCGGCAGCGCACTTGTGAGCACGCACCGTGGTGCCATCGATGCACCACAAACGCTCGTCGATCTCGACGGCGCCTTGCAGACGCGTGAGCACCTTGGCGAGCGTGCCGTCGGCGTTCCAAGTGTCGAACAAGTCCCACGCCGTGGCCCAAGGCCCTAAGCGTCCGGGCAGGTCACGCCACGGCGAGCCGGTATTCAGGATCCAAAGGGTGCCGTCGAGCACCTCGCGACGATCGCGGGGCGGCCGCCCGACCGGCTGGGGCGGAGGGAACAGGTCGGAGAGACGAGACCATTGCTCGTCCGTGAGCGCGTGTCGTTCCATGATGTCCTGTTGAAAAAGAGGGTCTCCATCAACATCGGCTCGATACAAGGTTTTCCGAAAGAGCCTAGTATTCGACAATCTGATCGCACGTGCCCAGCGAGCAAACCCACTTCGAGCGCGTCATGCCTTTGATGGCGTTCTTGCCTTGCGGGCTGTGACGACTGTGGTGTCGGAAGTCGACGATGCGGAGGTGATGCACCGGGAAGATGCAGTGCAGCCCGCGTGCGACCATGGCGGCCAGGTGCGGATAGCCGCTGAAACTGTCGGCGGCGATGAGGATGTCGCCTTCCTCGGCGAGGCAGTGCGCTTCGTCCATGTGCGCGACGTCGCTGGTGTTCATCGGCGAGGCCCAGGTGTTTAGCAATAGTCCCGTCGACGCGCAGAACATCACCAGCAGATGCGCGACCGGAAAGCCGCAGCCCGGTGCCTGGCCCGAGGGTGTGCCGAAGCAACTGCGCAGATCGGGCGTGTCAGACATCGACGCGGTGGACCCGTCGGCGAGGAAGAGCCGGTGTCCTTTCCAGAGGTGTGAATCGGTGCGTGTTTGCGGGAGGATTCGCTGGTGCAGGTCGCCGATGAGTCCGCCGATGATGCGCAGGGGAAGACGCTGACGCGCGGCGCAGTAGGCTTGCGGCGTGACCTTCGAGCCGGCGATTCAAACGGTCTCGGCCAGCGACACGTTGCCGGCGAGGATCTGCTGCATGAACATGGCGAGGGTGTTGGCCGGGTCCAGTGGCGAGGGTCGAAACTCGTGTTTGTAGTCGCGACAGAGCTGATCGATGGCACCCGACGAGAAGACGGCGAGCGGATCGGATTTGATAGAAGCAGCGGCTTGAGCGATAGTGACCATCCGTGGTCCTTTCAGGACCGCCGTGGCCTTCCGGGAAGATTGTGGACTCGTTCAAAAACTGGACCCACCCAGTTTTGTGGCAGGGAAGTGTGTTCATTGACGGAGTCTGCCACGATCTCCGCCGCGATTGAAGATGGGGTTGGGATAGCGCTCACCGAAGGCCGAGGGCGTGGTATAAGAATGAGGTGTACAGGGCGAATCTCCGTTCAGAAGCGTGATAACTCCCGAACAAACCGTCCTGTCCGCTTTTTTGCAAATCAACTACGCTACAGCCGGATGAACCCGACTTCTGTGGGTGATGTGGTCTGCAAGGTCGGAAACAAATAGAGCGACTCGCGGTCCTCGCCAGTCCAGGTGGCGCTGTGCGGTTGCCATTCTATGACATGACGTAGTTCCAGTTTCCCAGCACGTACATGCGGGAAGTTGGTGATCCACTGAGTGCAGATCGGAACTGAGAAGATGTGTCCATTCGACGGCGCGTGGGTCTTCTTTCCCTCTCGTACACCTAGCGATCCAAAGGCCATTAGGGGCATCCCGTCCGCGAACAACTCAAACGCACCAGCATCGCTTTGGTCGACACCTGACAGCTGAACACGGCACTCCGTTAGCGTGTAGTCGCCGCAGGCGCCAGGCATCTGATCGCTGCCCACACGGGTTCTGACTCCCAAGGAGGTGTACTCCAGACATGGGCTCGCACAACGCAATGGGAACGCGATCGCGATAACAGTTGGCGTAAAGGACTCTTTGAGCCAGAGGGTCGTAGTGACCTCCACTTGCTTGCGCGACCTGTGCAAAAAAAGCGTTTGCGCCGCGCGCTCGCACGACGGGAGCGTCAGTTCTCGTTTGATGCGGGCACCCCACGGGGATGTGTTCTCAATAGTCTTGAACGTCAACTCTGCTACATGCCGCACTCGTTCTGCAGACGGCGCTGCCGACGACATGTCGCCGATCCTCCAACGGGCACCAAACTGGGGATAGGTGTCTTTAGAGCAACGTGCATCAACATTCTCCATACCCGCAGGCTGTGAAGTAGTTGCCA
>DAIOEG010000073.1:0-330 GCA_036746415.1 Phycisphaera sp.
CACGCGGAGCTGGGCGGGTATCTGCTTGGGCTGTGGAACCTGCCGGACGCGGTGATCGAGGCCGTCGCCTATCACCACGCCCCGTCGCAGAGTGCAAGCGGTGCGTTCAGCGCATTGACAGCGGTCCACGTGGCGGACGCGATCGATCGTGAACGGCACATGCACGATGCGCCCACCGGCCCGCTGCCCATGCTGGATGAGGCGTCGTTGCACGCCACGGGGCTCGCTCATTGCCTTGAGCAGTGGCGCGGGTTGCTGCCGCATCAGGACAGCGGCGCGCCGGGCCGGAACAACCTGACGGAGGCCGCTTGAGATGACGCACCGCGTGTT
>DAIOEG010000073.1:340-8769 GCA_036746415.1 Phycisphaera sp.
GCTGGTGGATGATGACCCCAACCTGCTCTCGGGGCTTCGGCGCAGGTTGCACGGGAAGTTCGATCTTGTCACGGCCGAGGGCTCGGCCGCTGCGCTGGATGCGTTGCAGAGCCGGGGGCCGTTCTCGGTGGTCGTCGCGGACATGCAGATGCCGGAGATGAACGGCGTCGATCTGCTCGACAAGCTGCGTGTGGTGTCGCCCGACACGGTGCGCATCATGCTCACGGGCAACGCGGACCAGACCACGGCTGCCGAAGCGATCAACCGCGGCGCGGTGTTTCGCTTCTTGAACAAGCCCTGCGACGCGGAGGCGTTGTCGGTGGTCCTGCGTGAGGCGATCCGTCAGCACGAGCTGATCACGGCGGAGAAGACGCTGCTGAGTCAGACGCTGCGTGGCAGCGTGAAGGTGATGATTGATCTGCTGGGGATGGTGGACCCGGCGTCGCATGCGCGGGCGCTCAAGCTGCGCGGGTGGGTGTCGGCGTTATGCGGGCCGTTGGAGATCGATCGGCCTTGGGAGGTGGAGATCGCGGCGATGCTGGCGCCGCTGGCTTTCATGTCGCTGCCCGCAAGTGTGCGTGAGAACGCGGACCGGCCGAGCCGGCTGACGCCGCAGGAGAAGCAGGCGGTTGTGTTGTCGCAGTCGGCGTTGCACACACTGGTGTCGCAGGTCCCGCGGATGGAGGGTGTGGCCGAGGTGTTGCAACACACCACGACGCGGTTCGACGGCGGGAACGTCTCGGGCTCGCCGGTGCGTGGGTCGCGCCTGCCGATGGGCTCTCGGTTGCTCCACGCGCTGCACGACATCGCGGAGCTGGAAGCACAGGGCATGACGTTGGCCGGGTCGATCGATGTGCTGACCAAGCTCAAAGGCAAGCACGACCCGGCCGTGCTGGATGCGATCGACCGCTGGCTCACCACGCCATCCGAGCGCGTGCCGACCGCCGTCACGGTGCGCGAGCTGGTGGTGGGACAGGTGCTCGCAGCCGATGCGCGCGACAAGGACGGCCGGCTGCTTTTGAGCAAGGACCAGGCGATCACCGAGGTCGCACGCGCAGCGCTGTGGAACCACCACGCGCTGGGACAGCTTGCCGAGCCGATATACGTGTTCACACTCAAAGAGTCATCTGCACGAGCGGCCTGATCGCGTCCATGACGGATCGCGTGGGCAATGCTTCACGCGGCGATGAGCGCGGTCAATGCATGGCGGGCCTTGTCGTATTGCGGGTTAAGCTCGAGAGCTTGTTGCATCGATTGCTGCGCTTCGTGTGTGTCGCCCATCGCGTCGGCAACAACACCCCGGTGCAACATCGCATCCGCACGATGCGGCCAGCGCTGCGTGTAGCCATCAAGCGTCCGGCGTGTCTCGTTCAGCAGCTCGTCGAGCAGCGTCGGACCTACGTTAATCATGGCGTCCGCGTGCACATCATCACTCGCAACACGTGTCGAGACCACAAGCCGTGCGATCGCAAGCATCGGCCAGCATTGCGCAATCAATTGCCGGCGCGTCGCGCGGTCGGTCAGTCGCCGCAGCCGTCGGTCTGCTCGCAGCGCCGACTCGGCATGGCCCAGCTCGCGCAGCGCCAGCATGAGCACCGACCACGCCGACGCATCATCTCGCTTCTCGCGGGTCGCTTGCCAGGCGTGGATCACCGCGTCGCGCAGCTTACCCTGCATCCATAAAGCGCTGGCTGACTTCAGCCACCACGCGACGCTGGCGGACGCATCACCACGCTCCAGCGTGCCCAGCCGAGCGCATGCGTGCGCAAGCCGACGCTGATCGCCGCTTGCCTCCGCCACCGCGACCGCCTGCAACAGCACCGCTGGCTCGTCGTCCGCGTCATGCATCAGTGGCGCAAGCGATTCCGCCGCGTCGGCGTAACGCTGGGTCTTCACCATCCGTTGCGCGGTATGCAGTCGCTCGACTTCTTCGTCTGCGCTCGTATGACGCGATGCGGACTCCATGCGCTGGAGCGCCTCTTCCGCGCGTTGTGCCTGCGTTCGGTCTTGCATTGCCTCACTCGCGCTGCGCAGCGCCCGCCAAGCCAGCGCATCCATCGGCGCAAGCTCAAGCAACCGACGCAGCGCCGCCGACGCCGGCCCGTAACGCTCCAACCGCATCAGCGCCTGCGCACGCAGCCACCACACCATCGGCACGTCCATCGGCTCCTGCCCGTACGCCTCGGCCGCGTCCAGCGAACGAAGCACCTCTTGCGGCTCGCCGCGCTCCAGGTGCACCTGCGCTTCGATCAATCGGAAGCTCTTGTCCTGTGGATCAGCCCGGCCGGCCTTGTGCACCGCTGTCAGCGCGGCCTCCAGCCGAAGCCCCGCCAGCGCGAGCCGTGCCTGGTCGAGCGCTTCGCGCGCCGCTGCCCGTTGCGTGAGTCGCCCGCTCATGCCGCCCGCCTTTCGTGTTGCTCTCGGTCTTCACAACGACGCAGCGCCGCCGCCACGTCGCGATACCCCGGGTGCTTCTCCACCACCATGCGCAGCGCTTCTGCTGCACGTTGCCCCTTCGCTTCATCGTCGACCCAGCTGAGCACCAGCGCGAGTGATGCCTGATATGGATCAAGCACCAAGCCGCGCTCGGCCCAGCGCCGCGCATCGTCTTCATCGCCTGCGAGCATCGCGAGCTTCGCCAGCGATCGACAGAGCACCAGCTCCGCCTCGCCTTGGCCGGCGCTGGGTCGGATCAACCGGACCAATGCACGACGCAGCAACGACAGCATGCCGCTGCGTGGTCGATGCGCTTGTGCAAAGGTAATGGCTTCGATGAGGTCCCACCGGCCGTTCAACTGCTCCGCCAGCGTGTCCACCGCCGAGGTCGACCAACCCGACGAAGCACCGAGCCCCACCGGGTCCAACGCCGCCAGCCAGCCGCGCACCGTCGGCTCGTGGCCGTGCACGCGGTGCATCTCGCGCGCAGCGCCCTCGGCGGCCCGGTGGTCGCCCGTCATGCATGCGCACGCCAGTCGCAGCGCCAGCCACTCCGGCCCCGCCTGCACGTCCCACCGATCGCCCAATAAACGCGTCGCCTCGTGCCAGTCGCCCGTTGTTGCCGAAAGCGCCGCCTGCAGCACCGACACCGCCTCCGGGCAGCCCTGTTCGCGCCGCCAATCGCAGAGTTCAAGCTCCGCGCCGCTGCGGTTACCGCCCGTGCAGCACTCCAGCAGCCGTCGCATCCTTTCTGTGTCCTGCCCCTGTGTCATCGACATGCGTGTCTCCGAGATGTCCCGTGGTAACGCCCGTATCGGTCGCCCACGTGGCGCGGTTGAGCGGGACGGGCAGGCCAGCCGAGACGCTCCGACGCGCGGCGTCTCATAACGCGCTGCGCAGTCAACTCGGAGAGTTGCGCACCGTGGCGCAGAAGTGCGGTGAAGAGAAGGGGGGCAAAGAGGGGTTGCGTGTCAAGCGTCGACTGGGGGATCCACTGGGTTTACATCATCTCAACTGTGTGCATCGTGTTGGTGTGTAGATGATTCTTGCTTGATCGCAACCTTGGGATGCATGGCGAAGGTGCGAACAAGTCTTGCATCAGCTCAGCACGACGAGGTTGTCGCGGTGGATCACTTCCGCGTAGCCGGGCCTGCCGAGCAGCGCTTCAAACGCGCTGGACTTGTGGCCTTTGATGAGCCGCAGTTCCTCGGCCGAGTAGTTGGAGAGGCCCCGACCGACCTCGCGTCCGGGCTGGCTGCGCACGAGTAAGACATCGCCGCGCTCGAACCGGCCGGTGACTTCGCTGATGCCGGTGGCGAGCAGCGACTTGCCGCGTTGCGTGAGCGCAGCGACCGCGCCCTCATCGATGGTGACCGAGCCAGCGGGCCTGGCCGTCAGGCCGATCCAGCGTTGCCGCCCGTCGAGCTTGCGTTCTGCGGGCGCAAAGACCGTGCCGATGCGCTCGCCTCTCAAGATGCGCAGCAGCACATCCTTCGTGCGTCCGTTGGCAACCACCGCGACCTCACCCGCATCGGTCACGACGCGGGCCGCCTCGAGCTTGGTGCTCATCCCGCCGCTGCCCCAAGTGGACTTGACCGCGCGCACCTTCGAGCCAAACGCGACGACATCGTCCACGTAGTCGATGACGCTGCCATCATCATCGAGTAAGCCATCGACCCCGGTGAGCAGGATGAGCGCCTCGGCCTTGACAGCGTTGGCGGTGAGGCCCGCGAGCAGGTCGTTGTCGCCGAAGCGCAGCTCTTCGACCGCGACCGAGTCGTTCTCGTTGAATACAGGGATGCACTGGAGTTCGTGCAGCCGCGCGACGCAGTTGCGCACGTTGAGGAAACGCACGCGGTCGTCAAAGTCGCTGCGCGTCAGGAGCACCTGCCCGCAGCCCAAGCCGACCTTGGAAAGCGCCGTCTGCCAATGCGTCATCAATCGTCGTTGGCCCACGGCCGCGACGGCCTGCGCGCTGGCGACGTCTGTGGGTCTCTCCGTGAGCTTGAGCTCGCAGCAGCCCGCGCCGATCGCTCCGCTGCTGACGACGGTGATCTGATAGCCCGTGCGGTGGAGCGTCGCGATCTGTGCCACGATCTTGCGCACGAAAGCCGTGTCGATGCCCAGGCCCGCCGAAGTCTGCTTGGTCAACAGCTGCGTGCCGATCTTGACGACCACGTGCCGTGCCTGTTTCAGAGCCGTTTCCCGCACAAGCATCGAAGCCATACACGTCCCTTCGCAACAACACAAAGCAACTTCATCCGACCTCACGCCACGCTGAGCCGGCCCCCGGCGAAGCGTCTGGCCCGATCACCCTAAGCCCCGACCCCCGGCACCCCCGGCACCCCCGTCACCCCCAGCACGCGCCGCACCATCGCCGCGTGTTTCACCGTCGAGCCCTGCCTCGATCGTATCACCGCCTGACCCGCTGCCGCCAGCTCCGCCGCCGCCGCCGGGTTGGCTAGCAGTGCCGACACCTTCGCCATCGGGTCTTCCGTCACGATGACCCCGCCGCCCGTGACAAGCGCCTCCATCACGGATGCAAAGTCCTTGTAATACGGCCCGATCACCGTCGGCCTCCCAAGCCCGATCGGCTCCATCATGTCCGACCCGTAGAGCTTGCCCGTAAAACTCCGACCCACCACCGCCACATCCGCCAACGCATACGCCTGACGCAGCTCCCCGATCGTGTCCAACAAAAACACATCCCCTTCTCCATCACCCTGACCCTCATCACGCCGACGCTGAGACCGGTCCCCCGGTCGAAGCGTCTGGCTCCCCCCCACCCCGCCCCGATTCAAACTCCGCCGAACCGCCCCCGGACACACCTTCATCACGCCCTCGAACCACTCGGGCTTGCGCGGCGCGATGATGAGTTGCACGCCCGTCGGCTTGCTCTTGATCAGCAATGCGTCTTCGCCGGGAGCCGTTGAGCCAGCCACCACCACCGGCCGCGCACGATCCACGCCCAACTCCTCGCCCAGCTCCCGCGCACCCGCCACCTCCGAAGGCAGCTGGATCCGCGCCGCGTCCCACTTCATCGTGTCCAGCACCGACACGCGTTCCCTCGGCACGCCCACACCCACAAACCGCTCCGCGATCGCACCGCTCTGCGCCGCCACCGCCGACAGCGTCGCAAACGTCGGCGACAACACCCGCCTGAACCGCTGATACCCCTTGAAGCTCCGCTCACTCAATCGTCCGTTCACCACACACACCGGCACGCCCCGCGCTTCGCACGCTTCGACGAAGTTGGGCCAAACCTCCAGCTCCGCCAACACCACCGCATCCGGCCCAACCGCGTCGAGAAAACGCTTGACCGCAAACGAAAAATCCAACGGGAACCGCACCACCCGGTGCCGCTGCGCATACAACTGCACCGCCCGCGCATGCCCCGTGTTCGTCGTTGCCGAGATGATGACCTCGCAGTCGTTCGACAATTCCTCCACCAGTCCCCGCACCAGATTCACCTCGCCCACCGATACCGCATGCACCAGCACCCGCTTGCGGCTTGCCACGCCGAGGCTGAGCGCAGCGAAGCGTCTGGCCTCCCCCTCTTCCGGCCTCCCAAACCTCCCCGCCCAATCTGACCGCCACTTCCCCGTCCGCAGTAGGTTGACTCCCCACACCGGTGAGCTCACCGCCGCCGCCATCCCATACGCCACATCACGTCCAAGACCCATGACCGCATCATAAAGACCTCTCGCTTGCACCACCTGCACACCACTCACGCCGACGCTGGGGGCGCTTCGTCCCAAGCGTCTGGCTCCCTACGTTTGATTTACACTCGCCCCATGACCTCCCACAACAATACCTTCTACGTCACCACGCCGATCTACTACGTGAACGACAAGCCCCACCTGGGCCACGTCTACACCACCACCGTCGCGGACGTGGTCGCGCGCTACCACCGTCTCAAGGGCGATGACACCTTCTTCCTCACCGGCGTCGACGAGCACGCCTCCAAGGTCAGCGACAAGGCCGCCGAGCACGGCGTCACGCCCCAGCAGTGGGCCGACCAAAACGCCGCCGCGTTCAAACAAACGTTCGACAAGCTCGACCTTTCCTACAACGACTTCGTCCGCACCAGCTCCGAATGGCACAAGCAGAAGGTCACGCAGTACATCGCCGCGCTGCTCAAGTCCGGCGACGTCTACGAGGGCCAGTATGAGGGCTGGTACGACGCCGGCCAGGAAGAGTATGTCCCCGACAACAAGGCCAAGGAATACGACTACAAGTCCCCCGTCAACGGCAAGCCGCTCATCCGCAAAACCGAAAAGAACTACTTCTTCAAGCTCTCCGCCTACCGCGACACCCTGCTCGCGCACTTCGAGAAGCACCCGACGTTCGTGCAGCCCGATGCACGCCGAAACGAGATCCTGAACCGCATCAAGGAAGCGCAGGATGTGCCCATCTCCCGCACCGGCTCGGGCGGCTGGGGCATCCCCGTCCCGGGCGACCCCGAGCAAACCATCTACGTCTGGATCGATGCGCTCTTCAACTATCTCAGCTACGTCGACCGCGACGACCGCCGACACTATTGGCAAAGCAGCGCGGTCCACTTCATCGCCAAGGACATCCTGTGGTTCCACGCTTGCATCTGGCCGTCGCTGCTGCTCGCGCTGTCCAAGTGCCCCGGCTACGCGTGGGTCAATCTCCCAAAACAGATCTACGCACACAGCTACTGGGTCAGCGCCAGCGGCGAAAAGATGAGCAAGTCGCTTGGCAACTTCCTCGACCCCGCCGCCATCGACAACTACGTCGCCGAGTTCGGCCTCGACGCCCTCCGCTACTTCCTGGCCACCCGCGGCCCGCTCGGCACCACCGACAGCCAGTTCAGCCCCGACCTCTTCATCGAGGTGTACAACAGCGAGCTGGCGGGCCGGTTCGGCAACTGCCTGAGCCGCGTGGCGAACATGACGCACAAGTACCTCGGTGGAACTCTCGAAGAATCGCCGGGCGTTCAGTTGGTCAAACACTCCTCCGACACGACCCCGCCGGCACTGGCAGATTTTGCCCCGCAAGCGTTCGGACACCTCCATCTGATCACACCAATCCTCGAGAAGCAGGCCGCGTTGTGGATGGAGTCCCAATCTGCTCCCTCGCTTGAATCGGACCACGGCTTCATCAGCCGATATGCCGAGGCGGCGCTCGACGCGGTACGCGCCGCGGACGAGTTGATCGAGCGCACACAACCGTTCAAGCTCGCCAAGGACCTGGAGGCGAATGAACAGGCGATTGCGCTCATCCTGCACCTCTGCACGGAGTACCTGCGTCGCGCCTCGCTGACGTTGTGGCCGATCATGCCGAACCGGATGGCGGAGTTCTGGCGGCGCACCGAGCACTTCGCGCACTACGCCAGCATTGCCGAGAGCGGGCGCGGCTTTGAGCAGATGTGGCGCGCCTGGGGACCGCTTCAACCCGGTGGACGTTTGGAGTTGGGTAATCCGCTGTTCCCGCGGTATGTCGTGGAAAAGAAGTAACACCACGGAGGGCCACGGAGAGACGCGGAGATAAGCACGGAGTCTTCCCCTCTCGGCCTCTTCCTCCTGCCGGACCTCCGTACCCCTCCGTGGCCCTCCGTGGTGAACAATCTCGCAAAGAACCCACTCATGCTCGAACACGCCGACATCACCGAAGCGATCATCGGCAGCGCCATCGAGGTGCACCGCGGGCTGGGGCCGGGGCTGTTGGAGTCCGCCTACGAGATCTGTCTGAGTCACGAGCTGACTCAGCGTGGCGTGCCGTTCCGGCGACAAGCGCCGGTGCCGCTGGCTTACAAAGGCGCCACGATGCCCGAGGCGTACCGGGCGGATCTGATCGTGGCCGATTCCGTCCTGGTCGAACTGAAATCGGTAGACCGCGTGCTCCCGATCCACGAGGCGCAGCTCCTGACCTACCTCAAGCTCGCGGGCCTGAAAGTCGGGCTGCTGATCAACTTCAACGTCCCCCGCCTGACCGATGGCATCGTGCGTCGGGTGCTCTGACCCCCC
>DAIOEG010000073.1:8779-9171 GCA_036746415.1 Phycisphaera sp.
TGCCTCCGACCAACCCGTGACCGGAGCACGCCCCATGAGTACCACCGCCAGTGACCACCGCCTGCTGCACGGCACTGCCTACGACACGATCCTCGACACCGTCGGCAACACGCCACTCGTCAAGCTCCGCCGGCTTGCGCCGGGCAACGGCGCGACGGTCTACGTCAAGTGCGAGTTCTTCAACCCGCTCTCCAGCGTGAAGGACCGCATCGGCAAGGCGATGATCGAGGCGGCGGAAGCCGACGGGCTCATCAACGCCGGCACGCACATCATCGAGCCGACCTCCGGCAACACGGGCATCGCGCTGGCGTTCGTCTGTGCGGCCAAGGGTTACCGTCTCACGCTGACCATGCCCGAGTCGATGTCGCTGGAGCGGCGGGCGGTGCTGCGGG
>DAIOEG010000074.1:0-9145 GCA_036746415.1 Phycisphaera sp.
CATTCTCGTCGGCGGCATGACACGCATCACCACCGATGTCCCGCCCTACATGACCGTCGAAGGAAACCCAAGCGAGGTCCGACGCGTCAACACCCTGGGCCTCAAACGACGCGGGTACACCGACGACACCATCGCCGCGCTCCACGACGCCTTCCGACGCCTCTACGCAAGACGCCTCGAACACGGCGTCGGCCAGACCGCACTCGCACTGCAAGCACTCCAGGACGCCTACCCACACCACGACGCGATCCAACACTTGCTCCAAAGCATCCGCCAAAGCCAGCAAGGCACCCACGGCAGACACCTCGAATCCACACGGCATCGCCACAACGCGTAACACACAACGAGCCGCGACCGTGAGGGTGCGATCCGGTGACACATCGTGAGACGCAACGGAGCGCAACCGTTGCTCGAAGTCACTTTCGCTTTTTGCTGTCGCTGAACCAACGCGAGTGGCCGCTCTCTCACGGTCGCGGCTCGTACCGGCGATCGCACGCGTCACCGCTCGATCAGCGTGTACAACGTCTCGCTTGGCAGCGTGAACGAATCGCCTTGCAAAACAAACGAAATCGTCATCGGCATCGCGTTCGCATCAAGGGCCGTCATGTGCTTGATCGGCTCGCCCTTGATCGTGATGCCCGCCTCGATGCGACGCACCTGAAGCGGCGGGGTGCCCATCGAGGTGATGATGCCCGAGCCGTCCACGCGGTAGCCCAACGGCTGGTCATGCGTGACGGCCTGCACCAGCAAACGCTTGGATGTCTCGATTGGCTCATCATCCAGTGCGATGACGGTCACGCTGCCGTAATCGTTGCCGCTGCGCAGCGTGACGGGGCCGACACTGATCTCGCCGGCATCGTTGAGCCGACCGATGAACGCGACGCAGCGCGGCGTGTCGATGACCGCGAGCTGACGCTGCGGCTCCCACCGCAGCGCATCGTGCTGCGTGCGGATGATGTCGGCCCGTGGGTCGAGAAGCGTGGCCAAATCGCTGCGCGTGCGGGACGGCAGCTTGCCATCGAACGACCGCACGACAGCACCGGTGTAATAGCTGCGTGGGTCGATGCCCGTGACCGGTGCCTCGGTGTGCGTCCCCGCATCCGCAGCGCGGAACTGGTCGAGCGCAGAGGCGCTGGCGGTCGCGGAGCCACGCATCTGAAACAGGTCATCGAGCAGCAGCGACTCGACGATCGCGGGCTGCGGTGTGGCGATGTCACCACGCCGATATAGAAGCGCGGCAGCGGGGAACGCACCCATGACGCTGGGCGTCTCGATCGCAAACTTGCCCATCGAGGCATCGTGCAAGCTCGGCCGACGCACCGCGAACCAACCGACCGCGTCGGCCCCCTGCAGCGACAACGCCGCAGCGCCCAGCATCGCCATGTCACCCCGCGAGCGGTTGGGCTGCGGCCAGTTCACCTCACTCAAATACTGCGGATAGCCCGCGACCTGATTGAGCCGCAGCGGCAGCCGGCCGGGCTCGGCGGTCGCGAAGCGGTCCGCCACCTTGTGCCCGCCACGCACATCCCAGCTCGCGTCGTCGCCTTCATGGACGGGCTCGAAGTAGCCGTGCGCATCGATGACGTCCCCGGCGGTGTAGGTCCATCGCTCGACCGCGTCGAGCATGGATGAATCGGTCGTGACCCAGTTGCTGCACACGACCAGCCCCGCGTAGCCGTGGCCGCGCAGGGTCTGAATCGCGCCGCTGTAGAAGGCGTGCTGGGTCTTGGCGAGAAACTCGACCTGCTGCGCGATCTCACGCTTCTCGCGCCGGCTGGCCTGCTCGTAGCCCTTGCGGGTCATGGCGTAGGCCTCGCGCAGCTCGATGCGGGCATCACCCGTGTGGTCGCGTAGTTGTTGTTCGAGCTGCTTCCACAGCGGCGCGGGCAGGTGCTTTTTCGTGAAGGTCCAGAAGAAGAAGCTGTCCTCGTTCATCATCTCGACCATGGCGACGGCCGGGTCCTCGGCGAGGGTTTTTCCCGTGTGCGGGTTGGGCGTCGTCATGATCGCGCGCAGCGTGTCGAAGTAGAAGCGCTGCGTGGGCGTGTGGAAGAAGGTGGCGGCGAAGGGCTTGGGCTGCGGCGCGTTTTCGAAGCCGGCGATCTCAAGAAGTGGCGCATCGACCCAGACGGGGAAGTACCAGCTGATGACGCTGTAGATGCCGTGCTTCTGCGAGGCGGCGACGAGCTTGTGAAACGCGTCGAGGCGTGCGGGGTCGATGGGTCCGCCGGGCTCGCTGCGCCACGCGTGGCCGTGGATGCGGACCAGGTTGACGCCGACCTTGGCGAGCTTGCGCATCATGTGGTCGAGCTGCTGCTCGGAGGCGAAGCCGACATCAGGCGGCACGTTGACGCCCCAGAAGCGCACGGGCGAGCCGTCGGCCAGCGTGAAGCCATCGCCCTTGCGCGCCACCCGGCCGAGCTGCCCGGCAACGGGTTCGTTCATCGATCGCAGGTCAAAACCCGCTTCGGGCGAGAACGTGTCCAACGGCGGGTCGAACGCGAAGTAGCCCGGCTCGTGACGCGTGTCGCTCTCGCCGGGCCTGAGCTTGCCACGCGGCACAAACGGATCGGTGGTGAGCAGGAAACAATCGAACCCAAACGCCTCGTCGGTGTCCTTGGGGTGGCCCGTCAGTCGCCACTCGAAACGCTGCGGCCCGCGTCCGAGCGTGACATTGCCCAGCGGGACCCAGTTGGCGACGACGTGCGTGCGCAGCTCGGTCTCATCCGCGATGTTGCAGTGCCAGGTGCATGCGGTCCACGGCTCGTCGTTGAACCGCCATTCAAACGCGCCGTGCCGCCAGAACTTGCGCGTCCAGAACTCGTACGTCCCATCGGCGGGGACGTCGATGTCGTACACCGCGTGATGCCCGGCGTTGCCAGCGGTGACGACGCCACTGAGCCAGTCGCCGTCGGAGAGCAGCGAGAAGTCGCCGCCTGTTCCGGGTTGAAAGGGTGAGGGGCCGTTGACGCTGGTGGTTGCAGGCGTCTCACCTTCCCACCACAGCGAGGTTGGCTGCGCGGTGGCGGCATGCGAGAAGAGGCAGAGAAGCAGGAAGACGGTACGCGCAGTGGCAGAGAGGCGCGGGGATGCGGAGGAGGCACTGCTGTGAGCAGGAAAGCACGCGCGGCTGATGGTGGTTGCGGCGTGTGCTTGAAGCGTGTGCTGGTGGGACATGGCTTATTCCTCGTCGTGGGAGGTGAGCCGTTCGCCGAGGGTCATCTTTTGTTTGCCGCGCAGGAGGAGCTTGATGGGCACTTCGCTGAAGGGCAGCTCTTCGCGCATGCGGTTGAAGAGGTAGCGCTGGTAGTGGTGGTCGAAGAGGTCGGGGTCGTTGACGAACAGTGCGAGTGTTGGCGGGTTGGTTGCGACCTGCGTGGCGTAGTAGAGGCGGGGCTGCTTGCCGCCCTTGCTGGTGCGCGGGGCGCGGGTGAGGAGCGCCTGCTCGAAGAAGCGGTTGAGCTCGCCAGTGCCGAGGCGGTGCGACGACTGCTGGTGCAGGTTGTAAGCGATCGCGACGGCTTCCTGCAGGCCCTCGGCTTTTTTAGCGCTGATGAAGACGATCGGCGCGAACGTCAGGCCCTTGAGCTCCTGCTCGAGGTACTGTGCGTACTGCTCTTCGGTGGCTTTCTTGTCAACGGTGTCCCACTTGTTGACGACGATGACGGTGGGCTTGTGGTGCTTGAGGACCTCCTGCATAAGCAGGTGGTCGACCTGGCTGATGCGGACCTCGGCATCGATGAGGAACAGGCACACGTCGGCCCGGCGGACGGAGCGCAGCGAGCGGTGCTGGCTGTAGTACTCGATGTCGCCCTCGAGCGACTTGGTGCGGCGCAGGCCGGCGGTGTCGATGGCGGTGAAGGCGACTTTGCCCTTGGGCGAGTCCCACTCGATGCGGACGTCGATGCTGTCGCGCGTCGTGCCGGGCTTCTCGCTGACGATGACGCGGTCCCGGCCGGCGAGGGCGTTGAGCAGCGTGCTCTTGCCGGCGTTGCGCTTGCCGACCAGCGCGATTTTGAGGCCGGCGCTGGGCGCATCGGGGTCGTCGGTAATGGGCGGGACTTTCTCCAGCGCTGCGCGGAGCGTGTCGTGAAAGACGCGGAGGTTGTGCTTGGTCTTGGCGGAGACCATCACCGGCTCGCCGAAGCCAAGCTCCATCGCGTCGTAGCCGGCGGGCTCGAGGTTGTCGGCATCAACCTTGTTGCTGACCAGGACCACGGGCTTGGACTTCGCGCCGCTCTGGCGGAGAAGCCGGGCGACCGTCTCGTCCAGCGGCACGATGCCCGACTGCGCATCGACGACAAACAACACCACGTCGGCCTCTGCGAGGCCCTCGGCGATCTGGCGCTCGACGTCGGCGGTGAGGTCCATCGTGTCCTCGATGCCGTACCCGCCGGTGTCGACAAGCTCGGCATGCGTGGGCTCATCACCGACAAACTCGGGCGGGATCTCGATCTGCGTGCCGATGCGGTCACGCGTGACGCCGGCGGTGGGATCGACGATCGACACCTTCCGCCCCGCGAGCAGGTTGAACAGTGACGACTTGCCGACGTTGGGTCGGCCCACGATGACGATCTTGGGAAGCATCCGGTGTCCTTATCCCCCGCGCCCCGCATTATGACAGAAACTCGGCAGGAACCACCAAGACAACATGCATCACTCAACAATGCCATCAATCACAGCCCATTTCAGCTTGGCGTGCCTTGGCCTTCTTGGCGTCTTGGCGATTCCTTCTCCTTCCGCGCTTCCCACAGCGTGACCGCTTCGGGCTCGCGGAGGTAAAGGGGCAGCAGCGTCGCAGGGTTGTCGAAATCGTGCCGTGCCGCGCGGGATCGGCCGAGCTGCCAGAGCACGGCCGCATCGGGTCGTGCGGGCGTCGCGCCCTCCAGCGTGTCGGCGATCAACGGCTCGGGCCAGCGCATCACTTCATCAACAGGCCGCATGGCCGGTGCGTGTGACGGCGATGCGGACCAGGCGTGGCCGTGCTTGATGGCGAGCGCGACGGCGTGGCCGGGGTGCTGGGCGATGAGCACGTCGAGGGTGGGCACGCCAAGGACGCGGATGTCCAACGACAGAGCAAGCATCTGCACGGTCGCCAGCGCAACGCGGAGCCCGGTGAAGCTGCCGGGCCCCAGGGAGACATAGACCTCGCGCAGGTCGCGCGGGCCGAGCTGGTGGTCGCGCAGGAGCGCATCGATGGCGTCGGCCAGGTCCACGTTGTGCCGTCGCTTCTCGGGCAGGTCGCGTGTCTCGACGAGTGCATGATCAATGCCCAGCGCGAGGCAGCCGTGGCCCGTAGAGGTCTCGATGGCGAGGGAGGCGTGGGGAGGTGCGAGGTCGGACACGCGAAAAGGGTAATGCTCTTCTGGGTTGCGTGTCACTTCGTGCATTTTCATGAACGAGCCGCGACCGTGAGGGAGCGGTCCCATTCTACGGTTCTGCGATTGTGTAGAACGCAAGCGATGATGGATGACGCTTGCGTTCTGTTGAGATGTTGGCAGGGTGACCAGACCGCTTGCTGACGCGCGCGGCTCGTTCAGGCGCCACACACACGACGAGCCGCGACTGTAAGTTGCGATTCGGGTTATACGCGGGTCAGTTCGACCAGCGTGCGCAGCGTCGTGGCGGCCTGGCCGTCTTCGATGGCTTTGTGGGCGAGTTCGAGGCCTTGCGAGAGATCTTGGGCGATGCCGCCGACGAGCAGGGCGGCGGCGGCGTTGAGTTCGACGATGTCCTGGGCGGGGCCGGCGTCGTTGTCGAGGACTTTGCGGATGACGGCGGCGGACTGCTGCGGGCCTTCGACGCGCAGGGCGGCGGGGTGGCTGTAGGACAGGCCCAGGGTGGTGGGGTCGAGGGTGGTGGTGTGGATGTCGCCGTCGCGGAGCTCGCTGATGGTGCTGGGGCCCGCGGTGGAGAGTTCGTCGAGGCCGTCGACGTGGACGCCGTCGGGGTCGGGGATCTGTCCGTGGACGATCATGGCGCGGTCGGCTCCGAGTTTTTTGAGGACCTCGGCGATGGTCTTGGTGAGCTTGGAGGAGTAGACGCCGATGACCTGGCGTTTGGCGTCGGCGGGGTTGGTGAGCGGGCCGACGAGGTTGAAGACGGTGCGGAATCCCAGCTCGGCCCGGACGGGGCCGGCGTGCTTCATGGCCGGGTGGTGGTGGGGCGCGAAGCAGAAGCACAGGCCCGCCTCGTCGAGGCAGCGGGTGAGCGTGGCCGGGTCGGAGGTGAGCGTGACGCCCAGCGCTTCGAGGACCTGCGACGAGCCGGACTTGCTGGTGACCGAGCGGTTGCCGTGCTTGGCGACGCACAGGCCCATTGGCCGGCCGGCGGCGGCGGCGACGATGGCGGCGGCGGTGCTGATGTTGAAGGTGCCCGCGTGGTCGCCGCCTGTGCCGCAGGTGTCGATCGCCGTCAGCCCCGCGGGCACCGCGACCTTCGCCGACTTGTCACGCATCACGCGCGCTGCGCCGGCGATCTCCTCGATGCTCGGCCCTTTCATCTGAAGTAGCGCCAGCAACGCGCCCGTCTGCGCCGGCGAGGCCAAGCCGGTCATCACTAACTCAAACGCGGCCACCGCCTGCTCGCCCGACAGCGACCGGCCCTCCAACAACATCGCCAGCAACTCTTTCATGATCCAACACTCCCGATGCGCACAAACACGACAACATCCAACACCCGCAATGCAAAACCGCAATCCACAATCCTCAATCCAAAATCAAAATCTTCAAGCATTACCACCGCACGATGACCCACACCGCCACCACTGCCAGCCCCATGTACAGCAGTACCTGCCCGCTGAGTTTGATCGCCTCGCGGGGCACCTTCCGTAGGTCGTTCAGGCGGATCGTCTTGTACACCACCGCCACCGCCACCAGCAGCGGCAGCACCAGCAGGAACCACGCATCATCGATCGGCAGCGGGGCAAGAAACGGCATCAGCGCGGCTCCCGGTACAGCACGTCCATGATCGCCAAGAGGTTGAGCAGGCCCGCCACCGTGACATAGAGCGAGCCGATCTCCTCGGGCTTGCCCAACGCCGGCTCGTACAACGGCGGGCCATCATCGCCGGCCTGTTGACGACGGACCCACGACTCGCGCAGGCGGGTGTGGTACGCATCGACGACGAAGCTGGGCGCGACCCACATCTGGCCGACGACGAAGAAGAAGCCGTGCTCCCGCCGATCGACCACACTGATCCCGCCGATCAGCAGCCCACTCAGCCAGATCGACGTGATGGTGACGGCCAGGATCAGCCCGCGGTTGCGCTCGCCCACGAGCAGGTGACCCAGACCCGGGAGGAACCAACCGGCAAACGCGGCGACGAGGTTCCATCGGCCGGTCACGGGCGGGCCAAGGTCTGGCTTGCGTGGCGAACGATCGGAGCCGGTCTTGACGTCGGATGCGGGTGCCGTGGCGGGGGCGCTGGCGGGTGGATGGTGAAGTGGTTCGCTCATCAGGCCGGTCCGGTCTGCGGTGTTCTAAAGATGTCTCAGTCGGCAGGAGACGGCCGGAGATCGGCACCGTTCCAACCGCCCGATGCCCGCTCGTCATCGTGGTGCGGGCGGGCCTTCAGAACACGCCAACAACCGCTGCATTGACAACGGCCCATTGCCCGATAGTGTAACCGCCATTACAGGGCGGTCCCGGCCCCCAAAGCACGCGTCCGGAACGGGCATGCCAGCCCGTCCCACGCTCCGAACACCTTCCCCCCTCATTGGAGGAGACCCCTATGTACGCACTGGCAACCAACGACTCGACCGACCTGCTCCTCAACCCCCTCGCCTTTCTTGCCGATGATCACCCTGGCTTCCCGGACGTCCTGGGCGCCCGTGAGGAAGACGAGGACGAAGACGACTTCTTCGACGATGAAGACGACGACGACGAAGATGACGAGGACGACGACTACCTCGACGATGACGACGACGACTTCCTCGACGACGACGAGGACGACCTCGACGACGACGAAGACGAATAAGGCCCCGGCCAACGGACGCGAACGTCCACCAAGGACCGGGCCCGCACGCTGAACAAGCCAGGGAACCCGCCATGGCAGACAAACAAGCCCCAAAGCCCAGCGCCGCCAAAGACCACACAGACGCCAACGCCGGGGTCGTGACCGAGGCATACGCAGGCCCCGACCGCCGGGAAAACGTGATCGACACCCGCGCCGCTGGGACGGGCTTGGAACGGCGACGCGGCCCCGGCCGACGCCGGACCGACTTCGCCCGCTCCGCCGAGGAGGGCGAGATGTCCCCAGAGCAGTTCCTGTTCATCAAAGCCATCGACGCCTACAAGCGCGCCAACGACCGCCCCTTCCCCACCTGGACCGAAGTGTTGGAAGTCATCAGGAAGCTTGGCTACCGCAAGACCCAACCCACCACCCTCAAGATCCCCGGTGCCGAAGACTGGCAAGAACCCCAAGACGCCCCTGCCTTCGCCCCCCCCGCCCCCCGCGAAGACGACGAAGCCAGGGCGGCGTAACATCCCTTCAACCCAATAAACTCACGAAGCCCACGTTCATGGAACGTGGGCTTCTTTGTTTGATTTGTGGATGAACTCAATCGCTATGCCGATCGTCCTACTTGCATGCGGTTCTGTGTGCTCCTCATGCTCATCTTGATTGGCCCTCCCTCTGCTGTCGCAGTAGAAGCCCCACATTTGAGCGACACTTTTTGGTCTTTGAAATCACCCGATCCAGTCAATCAGGGCACCACCACAGGGCCAACACCCTGGCGAGTCGTACAAATCCCACAGGGCAGCGGGTCTTTGGGCATCTCTATGCCCTCCGATGATGGGCAGATTTTGTATACGCTCCATTATGAGGTTGCCATCTCTCTGTGGTTGGTCTTTTGCGACGTGTTACCAAAGGCATCTGCGGTACTGGTGATGTTCTACGGGTGCCTGCGGCTTTTGCGTCATGCACGCCTCAAGAGAAGATTGGTTCCACCCGGGTCGAGCTTTTGCGGGGTTTGCCGCTACACGCTGTACGCCGTTGCTGATCAGCCATGTCCCGAGTGTGGGGCCGATCCATCATCACGCGCACGCATCGTGCCATGGACGCGGTCAGAACGGAAGCTGGTTCCTCTCGTATGGCTTGCGGTCGTGACTTTCTTCGCGGCTTGTCTTTGGGGAAGCACTGCTCC
>DAIOEG010000075.1:0-9085 GCA_036746415.1 Phycisphaera sp.
ACACACCGACCTCCACGGCAGGCCCATCTACTCCGATGAGCAGATGCTCACCTACCTCAAGCAGTTCGAACGCGACTTCGAAGACCTCACCAAGCAAGGCACCACCGTCATCGACGCCACCCAGGGCGGCATGCTCAAAGCGCACACGCAAGTCATGACGCTCCGCGATGCACTGGCACAACACGCGACCAGGCCCATCCCAAGACTCCCCGCGCCGCAGACCACCCTCGACGCGAATCGCCTTGTTTCCACAGTGAAAAAGCTCGACGAGCGCGTCCGCGAGATCACCGACCTCAAGCGCATCTGCAACGACTCGGTCGCCCTGCTCAACACCATGCTCGTTGCCATGAACCGCTCGCCCATCGACAGCGCGGGCATCGACCGCGCGTTCGCAGGCATCGAGATAAACCGCCAGCGCGTCACAGGCCCGCTCCGCGACGCGTTCGAACTCGTCAACGCCGTCAACGTCATCGGGGCCTACCGACGCAACAAGGCCGACCGACTCATCGACCGCAGCGGCACCACGCAGATGGACCGCTCCAAACAACAAGCCACCCGTGACCGCGAGAACCTCGAATGGCTTGCGCAGGCCTGCGATGAAGCCATCGAGATCTTCACCGAGTCACACAACCGCGCCCGACACTCTCTCCAGCGAACGCGCGCTGACACAGCCACACCGCACGTCGTCATCACCGCCAAGGCACCGCACGCCCCGCAAGGAGCCGCGGCATGAGCATCGCCAACGAGACACACGCCGCAGCGCTGATCGTTGCCCCGCCCACGCTCGGCCGGCTGGGACACGCGCGCTCACTGCTTGACAAGCTCGGCAGCGCCACCGTCCTCGAACACACCCTCCAACGCGCCGCGCGCATCGAAGGCATCCAACACATCGTCCTTCTCGCAGGCACCGACATCACCTGGTTGGAGCTGATCCGCCTGGATCGGTTCCCATTGGAAATCAAAGTCATCCCGCATGGCGACCTCGACCACGCGGCCGGCCTGAAGCGCCGAGCTGCTGCGTGGGCTACCACTGCCTGGCGTGGTGGCCTTGGCGGGGCGACTGCGTGGGACGAACTGCTCCCCGCCGATGCGCTGCACCACGCTTGCGAGACCCTCGGCATCACCTCGGCCGTGGTCCTCGGCGGTGACTGGTGCGCGATCGATCCCGTCATGACCTCGGCCGTGCTCAAGCTCCACACCGATGCGCCGCAGGTCAAAAAACTCTGCTTCGCGCAAGCACCGCCGGGCCTCTGCGGCGTCGCCATCGCCGCCACCACACTCGCCGAGATGACCCGCGCCAAGACACACACCGGCTTCGCCCGCGCGCTGGCGTACAACCCCCAAGCGCCCACTGTCGACCCCGTGAGCAAGGAAGCGTGCCTGCGTATCAGCCCCGCCGTCCGCGACCTCGCACGACGCTTCATCTACGACACCGATGAAGCGACCGCACGCCTGCATCAACTCGCCGACACACTCGGCCCGGCGTTCGATATCGCCGATGCCGACGCCATCACGCAAGCCACCCGCACACTCGAACGCACGCAGCCGGACACCCTGTTCAACCACCTCCCGCCCGCAGGCGTGCTGATCGAACTCACGCCCCGACGCAACGCAACCGGCCCGATCACGCCGCAGCACCACCTCACGTTCAACCGGCCCGACATGCAACGCGACACCATCGATGCGCTCGCGCCGCAGTGCCACGGCATCCCCGTGGTGCTCGGCGGCGTCGGGGATGCGCTGCTGCACGCCGATTGGCGTCATGCCGTGAAAACCCTTCAAAATGATAGAGTTTCAGCTCTCGCCGTCGAGACCGACCTACTCGGCGGGGCCGCTGATGCCGATGCACTGATCGAGGCCAATGTCGATGTTGTCATCGTCCGCATCAACGCCGACACCGGCGCGACCTACCGCAAGGTCATGGGCATTGATGCCTACGAGACCGTGCTCAAAGGCATCGAGCGACTGCTCAACCACGCACTCGCGCACCCCGATACCGCGCCGCGCGTTGTGCCACGCCTGACCAAGGTCGCGGACAACACCGCCGAGATGGAAACGTTCTTTGAGCGCTGGTGGCAACTCGCGGGGCACGCACACATCGAACGCTTCAGCACCGTCGGCACGGGCACGCACGCGCTGCTCGAAGACCAGAGCCCCGTCCCGATGAACGGCCCGTGGCGGACGCCCGACCCTCACCAGCGCAAGCAACGCCTCACCGTGCTCAGCAACGCCGAACTCGTGCTCTGCTCCCACGACATCCTCGGCAGGGCATCGCTTGGCAACGCATCGCAGCGGCCTCTCTTAAAGCTTTGGCAGGACGTGGCAACGCTTGCAGATGACGCGATGCAGGCCGGCTGGACACCGGATGACTCGCCGATGTGCCGACGCTGTTTCGACTGGCTCTCGCTGCGCGCCTCGCAGACACCAGCGCTGATGGAGGTCGCGTGATGTCAGACCTTGCGATCCATGTCCCGACTCACAAAGCACCCTCCGCGCTCGTCATCGTGCTCGCACGCGGCGGCAGCAAAGGCCTGCCCAACAAGAACGGCCTTGCCTGCGCCGGTCAGCCCGTGCTCTCATGGACGCTCGACCACGCGGCCCGATCACGCACCGTCGCCCGCACCGTCCTTTCCACCGATTGCGATGCTTACAAACAGCTCGCTGCGCATCACGGGATCGATACCGTTCACCGTCCGCACAAGCTCGCTGATGACCTTGCGACCGTCGATGCCGCAGCGCGTCACGCCGTCCGTGCCATCGACCCCGATGCACAATTCGAGCACGTTGTCATCCTCTACGGCAACGTGCCCGTCCGGCCCGGCGACCTCACTGACCGTGCGGTGTGCAAGCTCGCGCAGACGGGCTGCGACTCGGTGCAATCGCTCTGCCCCGTGGGCAAGATGCACCCGTACTGGATGAAGGAACTCGGCGGCGATGATGCCGACGTGATGATCCAGCACGTGCCCAACCGCGTGTACCGCAGGCAAGATCTCCCGCCGCTGTACATGCTCGACGGCGGCATCATCGCCGTCCGCCGTGCCTGCCTCTTCAACATCATCGAAGGCGAGCCGCACGCGTTCTTGGGTGAAGACCGCCGCGCGGTGCTCACGCAGCCCGGCGAGGTCGTCGATATCGATGAGTCGTATGACCTGCTCGTTGCCGAGGCGCGTCTGCGTGCGATGGGTTTGGCGGTAGAAGCACGCGTCACGGCGACTCCGCCGCTTGCGCTGCGGAGTGCGTGATCACGATGGAGCGAGCGCGTCACATCGCGGTCGTCACGGGTACTCGGGCCGAGTACGGTCTGCTCGAACCGGTGATGCAAGCGATCGCCACGCACGCCGGCCTCGCGCTGCATGTCATCACCACCGGCACGCACCTCATCACCGCGTCCCACCGTGACATCACATTCCCCATCGCTGCGCGCGTGCGCATGCAACGCATGGGCGAGGCCGGGCGTGTGCATGATGCGGCATCGCTGGGTCGTGGAATCACAGGATTAACAAGGGTTTTTGCAGGGATCAACCCGGATGTGGTGCTGGTGCTGGGCGACCGGATCGAGGCGTTTGCAGCCGGTAGCGCCGCGGCGGTGGGGGGGCTGTGTGTGGCACACGTCCACGGCGGCGACCGGGCCGAGGGCGTCGCGGACGAATCGATGCGTCACGCGATCAGCAAGCTCGCGCACCTGCACTTCGCAGCAACGGCCCAGAGCCGACGCCGATTGATCCGCATGGGCGAGCTGCCCGAGTGGGTCTTCAACGTCGGCTCGCCGGCGATCGATGCACTACGCACGATCGAGCCCGCCGACACCGGGCCCGAGGTCATCGTGCTGCAGCACCCCATCGGCGACGACGATGCCACCGAAGCGCAGCGCATGCGCGTCACGCTTGAAGCGACTCGTGCGTACAGGCCGCTTGTGCTGATGCCCAACCACGACCCGGGGCGCGACGGCATCGTGCAGGCGATCCGCTCGGCCGGCGTCGATGCCGTGGACCACCTGCCCCGTCAACGCTTTGTCGCGCTTCTCAAGCGTGCGCGCGTCATCGTGGGCAACTCCTCGGCGGGGCTGATCGAGGCGGCCGCGTGTCGCACGGCCTGCGTCAACGTCGGCCCGCGCCAGGGCGGCCGAGAGAAGCCCGCCAGCGTGATCGACTGTGCGTACGGCTTCAAACCCGCGCGTGCGGCGCTGCGAGCAGCGCTGTCGCTGGACCTGCGCACGATGCGCCACCCCTACGGCCCCGGCAACGCCGGCACGCGCATCGCCTCGTTGCTTGCGTCGCTTGATCTCGCGCGCGTCCCGATGCGCAAGCACAACCGATACTGAACCGTCCCCGTGAACTACACTCCAACACCATGAGCTTGCTGCGACCCATCCTGTATCAGGCCCTGCGTCATGCGCTGCGACCTGCGGTGACCGACGACCGCGCGACGCTTAACTACGGCAAGCTGCTCATCGGCTCGCTGCACCTGGCGCGGGCGATCGAACGCGCCACCGATCGGCCCAACGTCGGCCTGCTGCTCCCCACCAGCGCGGGCTACCCGCTGGCGCTCCTGGCGTGCTGGCTGGCGGGCCGGGTGCCTGTGCCAATCAACTTCCTCCTTTCGCGAGCGGACTTGCATCACGTGCTGGGGGATGCGGAGGTGGACACCGTCCTCACCGTCGAGCCGATGCTCAAGCACCTGGAAGAGACGCTCGGCAGCGACCCGCTTCCGACGAACGTCAACGCGATGAAGCTCGAAGAGGTGAAGTTCAAGGGCCTGCCGCCGCTGCGCTGGCCACGCAACCCCGGCGGGGATGAACTCGCGGCCCTGCTCTACACCTCCGGCACCTCGGGCAAGCCCAAGGGCGTCGAACTTACACACGCGAACCTCTATCACAACGTCACCGCGTCGATCACCCACGCGGGCCTCAATGAGCGATGCGTGTTCCTGGGCATCCTGCCGCAGTTCCATACGTTTGGCCTGACGATCCTGACGCTCTTGCCCATGTATCTGGGGGCACGGATGGTTTACACGGCCCGGTTCAACCCGCGCAAGATTGTTGAGCTGATGCGCGAGCATCGGCCGGACGTATTCGTCGCGATCCCGTCGATGTATCACGCGCTGGGTGTGGTGAAGAGCGCCACGCCGGATGACTTTGCGTCCCTGCGGTTTGTGATCAGCGGGGCCGAGCCGTTGTCGCCGACGATCGTGCAGCACTTCCGCGAGCGCTTCAACGTGCACATCCTCGAGGGCTATGGCTTGACGGAGACTTCGCCGGTGGCGAACTGGTCGACGCCCGAGCACCACCGCGAGCGTTCGGTCGGTCGGCCGTTGCCCGGCGTGCTGAACCTGATCCTCGACGAGAACAACCAGCCGGTCGGCTCCGATGTGGATGGCGAGATCGCGCTGTCGAGTCCGTCGGTGATGCGTGGGTACCGCCACCTGCCGGAGCTGACCGAGTCGGTGTTTTTGCAGGTGACACCGCCCGGTGGTGACAAGCCTGTCAAGGCGTTCCGCACGGGTGACATCGGGCGGATCGATGGTGAAGGGTTTTTGTACATCACGGGCCGTAAGAAGGAGATGCTGATCATCGGGGGCGAGAACGTGTTCCCGCGTGAGATCGAGGAGGCGCTGGACGCTCACGAGAGTATTCAGGCCTCGGCCGTGGTGGGCCGAAAGGACCCGTCGCGCGGCGAGGAGCCGATCGCGTTTGTCGAGCTGCGTGAAGGGTTCACGTTTGACGACAAGGCGCTTATCAAGCACCTGCGTGACCGCCTCCCGCCGTTCAAGGTGCCCCGCGAGATCCGGCTGATCGACGCCCTGCCGCGCAACGCGACGGGCAAGCTCTTACGGCGGCAGTTGAAGGTCGATTGAATCGACACGGTGTGCATCGCAATCAGGACAAACCCGCTCGGGTGCATCCCTTGTGTGGTTGGTGTTTGAGGGTTGGGGTACAATCTGGCCGATATCGGAGGGTGCCGACTTGTGGCCCACGGGTAATGGTTCATCAGTACGGAGAACGTCATGACACGCGGCCGAAATGCATTTACGTTGATCGAGTTGCTGGTGGTGATCTCGATCATTGCGCTGCTGATCGGGATCCTGCTGCCCGCGCTGTCGGCGGCTCGGCAGGAGGCGATCGCGTTGGCGTGCCTGTCCAACGTTCGGCAGCTCACGATCGGGCTCGAGGCCTACGCCACCGACGAGAAGGACCAGTACCCCATCGCGGGCAAATCGATGGACTTTGATGAACGCGACTCGGACATCAACACGCTCCCCTGGATGCAGCAGATGTTCAGCTACGCGCCGGACCGCGGCTTCTTCTCGGGCTGCGGGACGTACCCGCAGGACAGCCCGTTCCACTACTTCCTGTCGACAAGGGCCGAGTTCGCGTTGAACCACTTCACGCTGGGCAAGCCCAGGTCGTGGGAGAGCTTCGGCTCGGTCGAGCGTGACAAGGCGCGGTACACCTCATCGCTGCTGCTGGTGGGTGACAACCAGCTCGACTTCCTCGTGACCGATGCCGACAAGGACGACTACACCAACGAGGTCTTCTTCGGCCCCAATGCCGCGTGGGACGCGCAGCACCGCGGGACGCTCAACGTCGCGTTCCTCGACGGCCACGCCGGCCGGTACGACCGCTTCGACCCCGCGATCATGACCTACCGCTACGACCGCATGTCGATCTGGTGATCGGCTTCTCGTGATTCTCAACCACGATGCAACGCGTCAGGGTTGCATCGCATCCGCTCGCGTCCGTGTTGCTCATCAGTCCTGCAACACATCGCCGACCACCGACACGACACGGCTGTGGAAGCCGCCGCTGGTGGCGATCACGCCGCTGTTGCGCTCGAGGCCGCGTCCTTGTGAGAAGTCCAGCGCCTTGCCGGTGACGTCGGTGACGCTCCCGCCCGCTTCGGTGACGCACAGTGCGCCGGCCGCGTGGTCCCACACGCGCTCGACGTAGCCCTTCTTGGTTGGCAAGCGCAGATACACCTCGGCCTCGCCCATCGCGACGGCGGCGTACTTGCACTGGCTGTCCATCCGCACCGGCTCGCCACCGATGCCCAGACGCTTCACGACCTCGACAGAGGCGTCCTGCTTGGTGTGACCCGACTCGACCGACTCGCACACGCGTGCCTCTGGCAACGTCAACGTGGACACGCTCACGCGTTGGCCCGATGCACCCACGTTGAACGCTTCGAGCTTCACGGCGTGCGTGCCCCCGCCTCGGGTTGCGATCAGCATGACGCCGCCCGCGTAGTTGGGGCAGCCCAACACACCCACGACGACCTGACCGTCTTCAATGAGCGCGAGCGCCACGGCGTACTGCCCGCCGCGCAGGAAGCCCTTGGTCCCGTCGATCGGGTCGAGCACCCAGTAACGCCTGGAGCTGCCCACGGGCTCGAAGCTGCCGTGGTCGATGCCTTCGAGCGCTTGCGTGAGCGTGAGCGATGCAAAGCCCGCGACGCGTTCGAGCATCGCCGTGTTCTCCGGCCTGCGCAGCTCACTGGACGCCTCTTCAGCGACCAGACCATCGCCCGGCAGCGCATCGCGCAGCGCCCGGCCGATCACCGCCTGCGATGCAAAGTCCGCCACCGTCACCGGCGAGCGGTCGTCCTTACTCATCGTCCCAGCACCCGCCAGCGTGACGAGTTCTCTCTGCACACGCCCGCACACGGCGCTTGCCAACGCAACGGCCTGCGAGGCGACAGCGACTTCCTGTTCGTAATGATTCATCGCTAAAGCGTAATCAAACTGGGCTTGTGCTTCATCGATCGAGCCATTGCATGACGGTATCGGTCGTCGCGTGGCCCTGTGTGCCGAAAGACTGGTTGATCGAGCCATGCGTCTCACCTTCTGCCGAGTACACGGCCGCTTCCACACCCGCATCGGTCAATCGCTGCGCGAGTCGTTCGCTCATCAGCTTCGAGCCACGACGGCTTTGGATGTGCGTCACGAGAAACGGCGGGATGCCCTTGCCCGGTTCCACGTGGTGGATCGGCGAAGCGTCCTGCTGCACCGATGGGTCGCTTGTAAATGCCTGGTCGTACATGTCAGTCAGTCGCCCGCCCACCACGCGTCCTTCGCTGCTGAGGTCGTACCCCGCGCCGTCGAGCAGCACGACGCCGCGGATCGTCGAAAGTGGCAGGCCATACTCGGCGAGGCGTGACTCGTCGGTCGCCACCAGGGCTGCAAGGTGTGCGCCGGCCGAGTGTCCCATGATGAAGATGCGCTGAGGATCGCCGCCATGATCTGCGATGTGACGGTGGACCCACGCGATGGCCGAGGCGATGTCCTTGACGTGTTCAGGGTGCACGACCTGCGGCGACAGGCGATACCCCGCGCTGACGAAGACCCAGCCGTGATCGTTGAAGAACGCGGGCTTCTCTTGAACCCGGCTGCGGTCGCCGATGCTCCAGCCCCCGCCGTGGATGTACACCATCACGGGCCTGCCACCCTTTGGGGCGTCGCCTTCGGGGGCATACAGATCGAGCTTCTGCCGGCTCGTGCCGTCTTCGATGTACGGCACATCACGCACCGGCTCTGACGATGCTCCGCACACAACGACACACAGCGCCAGCAACAGGGCACAACGCATGATGGATGTGTTGATGTTCATGCGTGTTCAACGCGGCTGCCCGTGTTTTCTTGCATCTGGCCCGGGACACGATCGCAGACGCGTTCATTCGAGTGTCGTCAACACGGGTGAAAGATGCGGTCTTGATAGGCAAAGTGCAGTTGGGTGGTCCTCGGGCCGGCGTTGCCGTCGGCGATTGGGTGACCGTCGATCTCGGTGACGGGGTTGAGCTGCGTCGTGGAGCAGACGAAGACCTCGTCGGCGGCTTTGAGTTCTTCCAGTGTGAAGCACACCTCTCGGACTGGCATGCCCAGCGAGGTGTGTGCGGCATCAATGAGGACTTCGCGTGTGATGCCCGGGAGCACCCAGCCGTCGTTGGGGTGTGTGTGCAGCTCGCCGTCACGGACGATGAAGACGTTGGTCGATCCGCCCTCGGTGACGTGGCGCGCGTCGCTGCCGGGTTTGTGTCGCACGAAGACGACTTCGACAGCACCGGCTGTTTTCGCCTTGGTTTTTGCGAGTGAA
>DAIOEG010000076.1:0-9062 GCA_036746415.1 Phycisphaera sp.
GGAGTCCTCACCATGACACTCGCCTCGCAGACCTCCTGCACCCGCAGCCCCGCCCACGCCGGCGAGGGCCACGTGATCCCTTCGCTCGACCCCGCGCTCAACCCGCCCGCGCCCACTGATGGCCAGCATGCGCAGGCCGTGCTCGCCGGCGGGTGCTTCTGGTGTACCGAGGCGGTCTTTGAGCAGCTCAAGGGCGTACACGACGTCGTCTCCGGCTACGCGGGCGGGGCCCGGGGTGACGCGAACTATGAGGCCGTTAGTTCCGGGGGCACCGACCACGCCGAGGCCATCCGCATCATCTACGACCCCGCCGTCATTACCTACGGCGACCTGCTCAAGGTCTTCTTCACCACCGCGCACGACCCCACGACGCTCAACCGCCAAGGCAACGACGTCGGCCGACAATACCGCTCCGCCATCTTCTTCAACGGCGACGCAGAAAAACGCGCGGCCGAGACGTATATCGGGCAGCTCAACGCAGCCAACGTCTTCGACAAGCCCATCGTGACGACGTTGGAACCGTTGAGCGAGTTCCATGTGGCTGAGAAGTACCACCAGGACTACGCGAAGCTCAACCCCAACCAGCCCTACGTCTATCACACCTCCCGCCCCAAGGTCGAGAAGACCCGCGAGAAGTACCCCGAGAAGCTCAAGTGAACGCGGGCGTTGGAACAGTTAGCCGCAGATGGACGCAGATCAAAGATGAGCCACGGAACATGAGGAAATCACTGAAAACAAAGAGTCATCATGCTGATGCATTGGCATGCCGCCTCTGTTCAGTGAGTTCCTCATTTTCAGTTGCTGTCTCCTCTCTCACCTGCGTCCACCTATGGCTAAATCTTGCTTCAAAGCATCGTCACCGGGTCGACGTCGATCGCGGTGTGCGTGTCGCTGACGGCGAGTTTGGCGTTACGCAAAGCGGTCATGACCTTTTGTAACGGCGCGGCATGGTCGGCCATGAGCACGATTTCCAGCCGGTGATGGTCGGCCACCCTTGCTCGGGCACACGGCGCGGGGCCGCGCACTTGAACACCAGTCTTCTGGTCCTCGTTGATCCGACGCAGCGCGCCCGCCAACTCGTAAGCGCGCTGGGTCGCGACTTTTTCATCGATGTCCCGGCAGACGATCCGCGCCATGCGTCCAAAGGGCGGGAGCGTGGCAACCTTGCGCAGCGCGAGCTCGCGCTCCGTGAAGCCCAGGTAGTCGTGCTTGGATGCGAGCTGGATCGTCGGGTCGTTTGGGTTGAACGTCTGCACGACCACGAGGCCCGGCTCGCTGCCACGGCCAGCGCGGCCGGCGACCTGTGCGATGGTCTGAAACGTGCGCTCCGCGCCGCGGAAGTCAGGCAGGTGCAGCGACATGTCAGCCGTGATCACGCCCACGAGCTTCACGTTGGCGACGTCGAGCCCTTTGCTGATCATCTGCGTGCCTAGCAGGACGTCGATCTGGCCGTTGCCGAATGCTTCGAGCGTGTCGTGATAGTCGCGGGCGCTGCGCATCGTGTCGGCGTCCATGCGCGCGATGCGGGCGTTGGGCATCTTGCGGGCGATCTCTTCTTCGACGCGCTGAGTGCCCAGGCCGAACTTGTTGACGAGCTTGCCGCATCGGGGGCAGTGGGTCGGGACGGTCTTCTCGGTATTGCAGTGGTGGCACTTGACGACGCCGCCGGTGGGCACCGCTTTGTCGAGGTGATAGACCATGAGGGCATCGCAGTGGTCGCAGTCCATGAGCCAGCCGCAGCCGTGGTCGGGACAGGAGACGTAGTTGGCGTAGCCCCGGCGGTTGAGCAGCACGATGGCCTGGCGCTTGTGCGCAACAGTGCTTTGCAGGAGGTGTTCGAGCCGTTGCGAGAGCAGGTGGATGCCGCGGCGTTGCTGGCGCTCTTTGACAAGGTCGACGATCTCGACGCGCGGGAGGGTCGCGCCCGGGACGCGGTCGGGCAGCGAGATCAAGTTGGAGCGAGCGGGGGTTGTGTTGTCGTTGCTTTGTGTCGCGTTGTAGTAGCTCTCGAGCGAAGGCGTCGCGCTGCCCAGGACCACGGGGCAATGGGCGAGGTGTGCGCGTTTGATGGCGACGTCCCGGCCGTGGTACCGGGGCAGCTGGTCGGCCTTGTACGACGTGTCGTGCTCTTCATCGACGATGACAAGGTCGAGTCGGCGGAGCGGGGCGAAGATGGCCGATCGCGCGCCGACGACGATGGTGGCCGAGCCGTTCTCGATCCGGCTCCATTGCCCGTGCCGCTGCGCGGGCGTGAGCCCCGAGTGCAACACAGCGACCCGGCCGCGCGCGAACCGGCCGGCGAGGCGCTTGACGGTCTGCGGCGTGAGCGCGATCTCGGGGACGAGCACGATGACGCCGGCGGCGGGCTCGCGTTGGAGCAGCGCTTCGATGAGCCTGAGGTAGACCTCGGTCTTGCCCGAGCCGGTGACGCCGTGTAGCAGGTGCGTGTTGAAGGAGCCGAGCGCTTGCGTGAGCGTTTGCAAAGCGTCTGACTGTGCAGCGGTGAGTTGGATCGGCGAGCGCGGCGCATCGACGGGCAGGTCCATCGTTGCGTCGAGTGTGTCGATGGATTGCGATTGCAATGCGCCCAGTTCGATGAGGCGTTGCACGGGGCCTGTGGTCTTGGCGTTGGCTTCGTCGGCGAGTTGTTTGATGTCGATCCAGCCGTCGTGCTTGGCGATTGCTTCGAGGAGTTGGCGTTGGAGCTTGGTGGGTTTGGTGATCAGTGGCTCGCCGAGGCGGACGAGTGTGCGGCGCTTGCTGCCGGTGTTGTGTTTGACGGCCGAGGGCAGCATGGCGGAGAGGACCATGCCCAGCGGGCAGACGTAGTAGCCGGCGATCCAGCGTGCGAGCGCGACGAGCTGCGGCGTGAGCGAGGCGTTATCGCGTTCACGTCGGTGGATGGGCTTGATACGTTTTAAGTTGGCGGGGCGGTCGGGCGTGAGCTCGATGACGACGCCGGCGGCGGGCTTGTTGCCGCGTCCCAAAGGTACGGCGACTCGGCTGCCGACGTGGACCGGGTCGGTGTGCGGGACGGCGTACCAAAGGCCACCCTCGGGCACATCGACGCTGCGCTCGACCGCGACCAGCGCATAACCCAACGGCGGCTGCGCGGGCTTCTCAAACAGGTCGGGCTCGTGGTCGTGAGAGGGCACGGGCGTCATCGTAGGGCTGATATGGATGGATGCGATTGGAGCTGCGGTGTGTGAGCCAGACGCTTCGCTCGCGGACTCGCTCAGCGCCGGCGTGGGGGAGGGGGTGTGATGTGTGTGTTGGCGAGGGGTTTGGGATGCGGGTGGTGCGGATGCTTTACTATCCGCGCATGCCTGCACAGGTGAATGCCGACACGCCCGCGATGCGACAGTATCGGCGGTTCAAGGAGCAGCACCCCGGTTGCGTGTTGTTCTTCCGGATGGGTGATTTTTACGAGATGTTTCATGAGGATGCGCAGCTGGCGCATCGCGTCCTGGGCGTGACGCTGACGCAGCGGACGGCGGGTGTGCCGATGGCGGGCGTGCCTTATCACGCGGTCGAGGGGTACCTGCGTCGGATGATCCAGTCGGGGCATCGGGTCGCGGTGTGCGATCAGGTGCAGGACCCGCGCGAGGCCAAGGGCGTGGTGGATCGAGATGTGACGCGGGTGATCACGCCGGGGACGCTGACGGACGACACGTTGTTGGAAGAGGGCACGCCTGCGCCGCTGGCGTCGGTGGTGTTTCACGGGGACGAGGCGAACCGTGTGTCGATCGCGTGGGCGGAGCTTTCGACGGGCGCGTTTGCGTTCTGCACATTGGGAGTGAATCAGGCGCGGGACGAGTTGGCGCGCGTCCGGCCAAGCGAGTTGCTCTATTGCGAGACGGCCGACGGCGCGGTGCCGGCGCGGGTCGAGGCGTTGCAGAGCGAGTGCCCGTTGACGGCCCGGCCGGGCTGGCAGTTCCGACACGGCGAGGCGTTCGATGCGCTACGCAAGCAGTACGCGGTCGCTGAGCTCACGGCGTTCGACCTGTCGCCAGACGACCAGGCGTTGCCGGCGCTTGGTGCGGTGCTTGGTTACCTGCTCGAAACACAGCGCACCAGTGACGCGGGTCGGCTCGCGCACCTGCGCCCGCCGAGGCGGTTTGCACGCGATCGGCACCTGGTGATCGATCAGACCTCGCTTGCATCGCTGGAAGTCGAGCGCACACTGCGCAGCACCGGCAGCAGCGCGGGCTCGCTCGTCGGCGTCATCGGCGACAACGGCAAGGCGTGCGAGACAGCGATGGGCAAGCGGCGGCTGCGCGAGTGGCTGTGCTACCCGTTGTCAGACCTCGAACAGATCAACACGCGGCAGGACGCGGTGTCGGCGATGGTCGATGACCGGCGGTTTGTCGATGAGCTGGGCGCGGCGTTGTCGGGCGTGCAGGACCTGCCGAGGATCGCCGCGCGCTTGTCGGTGGGGCGTGCGACGCCCAGAGACCTCGTGGGGCTGGGGCGTTCGGTCGGCGCGGTGCGGGGGCTTGCGACGGCGCTGGAGCAGCGGCCGAGCGTGCGGGAGTATCACGAGCGGATGGTGGGGCTGGTGCCGGTGCTGGAGGCGTTGCACACGCGCATCGGCGCAAGCTGTGTCGATGAGCCACCGGCGCATCTGCGTGAGGGCGGGCTGGTGCGCGGTGGTGTGGATGCGGCGCTCGACGAGATGCGGTCGATGCTGAGTGATTCGGATGCGTGGCTGTCGGCGTACCAGGCGGAGCTGTGTCAGCAGACTGGCATCGGGTCGCTGAAAGTGGGGTTCAACAAGGTGTTTGGTTATTTCATCGAGGTCACGGCCGCGAACAAGGCGCGTGCGGATGAGTACATGAAGAGCGATGCAGGCCGATCGTGGATGCGCAAGCAGACACTCAAGAACGCCGAGCGTTACATCACGCCAGCGCTGAAGGACTACGAGGGCAAGGCGCTGACGGCACAGGAACGCGCGGTCGCTCGTGAGCAGCAGCTCTTCGAGCAGTTGTGTGGCGAGGCGCAGCGGCATATGGAGGCGATGCACGCGTTTTCGGAGGCGGCGGCGGACCTGGATGTGCTGCGGTGTTTTGCGGAGCGTGCGGTGCGTCGACGGTATGTCCGGCCGGCGGTGGTGGAGGAGTCGGTGTTGGTGATCGAGTCGGGTCGTCACCCGGTGTTGGACGAGTTGCTGGGCGATCGGTTCGTGCCCAACGAGTTGGGCTTGGGCGCGTCGGGCGATGCGGTCACGTTGAACCTGATCACGGGCCCGAACATGGCGGGCAAGTCGACGTACATCCGTCAGGCGGCACTCATCGCGCTTTTGGCGCACACGGGGAGCTTCGTGCCGGCATCATCGGCGACGGTGGGCTTGTGCGACCGCATCTTCACGCGGGTCGGTGCGCATGATGAGCTGCACGCGGGCCGATCGACGTTTATGGTCGAGATGACCGAGACCGCGAACATCTGTCATCACGCGACGGGCCGGAGTCTTGTGATCCTCGACGAGATCGGCCGGGGCACGAGCACGCTGGACGGGTTATCGCTGGCGTGGGCGATCGCGGAGCACCTGGCGGGCGTGGGGTGCCGGGCGCTGTTTGCGACGCACTACCACGAGCTCACGTCGCTACCCGAGCGGTTCGCGAACGTGCGGAACCTCAGCGTGCTGGTGCGTGAGTGGAACGACCAGATCGTGTTCTTGCACAGGATCGAGCCGGGCGCGGCGGATCGCAGCTACGGCATCCACGTCGCCAAGCTCGCGGGCCTGCCGGACGCGGTGGTGAAGCGTGCGAACGAGCTGCTCAAGCAGTTGGCGGTGAGTCACGGCGAACCGGGTGCGGGCGCGGGTGTTGCAACAAAGCGCAAGGGCGACCCGGCGCCGCAGATGTCGCTGTTCACCGAGTACCTGCCGCACCCGGCGGTCGAGTCGCTGCGCACGATCGACCTGAGCACGATGACACCAATGCAGGCGTTCGATGCGCTGCGCAAGCTGGTGGAGTCGACGCAGGAGTGAGCGGGTCTTACGGCTGCTTCCGCAGAGGACGGAGATATTGTTGATGAGTCAGAGCGCTTCAACTTTGATTCGTCACATCGGCGTCATCCGCGCAATCTGCGAAAGAGACTGACGGGCCACCGTGCAAAGCCGCTGCGCTCTACGATGCACGCATGCTACGTGGCTTCCGAGTGCAGTTAAGTATCTATCACCTCCTGCTGGGCGTGTGGACCGGCGCGATGGTCATGCTGCTCTTGACGGCGACGGCGTCGTTTTCGTTTGTGCGTCAGCACACGCTGATCGTGGGCGTGCAAGGCTACGGCGAGCCGCTCAAGGGCGAGACCGCCACGGGCTTCATCGCCGGCGGCGTCGTGGGTGCAGCACTCTCTCGGCTCATGGTGTTGCAGGCGTTGTGCGCCGTTGGTGTGTGGGTGTGTATCGCGTTGCAGTGCACGCGGTATCGCCGGCTTCTCGATGGGGCCATCACGTCGAAGCGCAACGGTGCGCGGTTGTTCTTGCTGGCGGTGCCGGTGGGTGTGTTGTTGTTCAACGTGCTGGTCGTTTCGCCGGGGATCGAGGAGACGCGCCGGGCGAAGTACGACGCGTCGATCCCCGCTGACGTTGCGGCCGAGTCGGAGGATCGGTTCGATCGGTACCACCGACTCAGCACGCGGACCTTTGGGGTGGCGACGTTGATGTTGATGTCGGCGATGGTGTTGTCGCCTTGGTGCTTCCGCAGCCCCGGTGATGTCTTCAAGGAGTCATTCGATGCCTAAGAACGTGTTGGGGACGGACCTTGCGAGTTGTTCGACGTCGCCGATGACGGGTTGGTTCCGCGACGGGTGTTGCCGGACGGGGCCGGGCGATGTGGGGGTGCACCTGGTGTGTGCGGTGATGACGGAGCGGTTCCTTGCGTTCTCGCGCAGCCGGGGCAACGACCTGTCGACGCCGCGCCCGCAGATGCGCTTCCCGGGCCTCAAGCCGGGCGACCGCTGGTGCCTGTGTGCCTCACGCTGGGCCGAGGCCGAGCAGGCCGGCGTCGCCCCACAGGTCGTGCTCGAAGCAACACACATGGGGGCGCTCGAGCACGTCGACCTCGAAGCGCTCGAGCGCCACGCGGTGCGTGCGCAGGAGCACGGCGACGGTTGATCCTCGGCCCGCGCGGCCCGCGCCCGCTACGCTCCGCCCATGCCAACGCCCTCTGACAAAGCCCGCGCTAAGCGCTTGTACACGAAGCTCGCGCAGCTCTACCCCGATGCGCGTTGCGACCTCAACCACCGCAACGCGTTTGAGTTGCTGGTGGCCACCATCCTCTCGGCCCAGTGCACCGACGAGGCGGTCAACAAGGCGACAGCCGGCCTGTTCGCGCGCTACCCCACGCCCGAGTCCATGGCGTCGGCAGACGTGTCAGACATCGAACGGCTCGTCAAGACCTGCGGCTTCTACCGCAACAAGGCCAAGAACATCCGTGCCACAGCAGAGCTTCTGGTCCGCGACCACGCCGGCCTCGTGCCCGCCGAGATGGAAGCGCTCCTCCGCCTCCCCGGCGTGGCCCGCAAGACCGCCAACGTCGTGCTGGGCAACGCGTTCAACCGCAACGAGGGCTTCGTCGTGGACACCCACGTCGGCCGGCTCTCCGTGCGCCTGGGCCTCACCACGCACGGCCCCAAGGATGCGCAGAAGATCGAACGCGACCTCGTCAAGCTCTTCCCACGCGATACGTGGTGCCAACTCAGCCACCTGTTCATCTGGCACGGCCGAGCGGTCTGCAACGCCCGCCGACCACGCTGCGAGGTGTGCCCGCTTGCAAGGACCTGCCCCAAGGTCGGCGTGGATGGATAACAAGACGCCGGCCGCCCACAAGGGCCCCCGCGCCCCCGTGCCATCCCGCTATCATCCGACGCTGGCACGCACCCGCGTGCCGATCGATTGTCCCACCGCCGAGAAGCATGATGTCCTACCCCTCGATCAACGACCTGCCGCCCTACGACCCCGCCACGATGCAGGCCCTCCAAGCCGGCCTACTCCGCCCGACCAACTCGGTCGCCTACCAGCGCACCCGTGAGATGACCATCGACGAGCTCCTGCTCGAAAACCGCGTCGTCTTCCTCATCGGCGAGATCCACCACGGCAGCGCCATGGGCGTCGTCATGCGCCTGCTCCACCTCCAGAACGTCAAGCCCGGCGTCGATATCAACCTCTACATCAACTCCCCCGGCGGGGCCGTCGACGACACACTCGCAATGATCGACACCATGAAGTTCCTCAACTGCGACGTCGCGACCTATTGCATTGGCAAAGCGATGTCCGGCGGGGCGCTCACCCTTGCCGCTGGCACCAAAGGCAAACGCTACTGCCTCCCACACGCCAAAGTCATGATCCACCAGCCCTACGGCGGGATCTACGGCCAGACCACCGATGTCCAGATCCAGGCAGAAGAAATCCTCAAGACCAAAGACGAACTCAACCAGATGCTCGCCGACTTCACCGGCCAACCCCTCGAACGCATCACCGAAGACAGCGAACGCGATAAGTTCTTCAGCGCCACCGAAGCCAAGGCCTACGGCCTCGTCGACGAAGTCATCACCAAGCCCGCGCCCAAAGAAACCAAGATCGCCTAACGCACCAAGCCGCACCCGTTCAAGACGCATAGCCGGCGGGCTCGCTCGCCGGTCGGTGCCGGAACAGTTCATCACCGCCGTGTTGACCACCAGGATCACGCGGTGAGATCGTGTGGAAAGCACCCGTCGACCACCGCATCAAAAACGTCCCCGCGTCCCCGCAAGTTTGCACCCCCCGGTGAGCGAGGCATCGGATGATCGGTGCAGGGCTGTCCTCCGATGTGATGCGACCCAGTCCTCTCAACAAAGTGAGTTCTCGCGTTTACATAGGGCCGCGTCTGGGGGGACGCGGAAAGGATGTCGCGCTGGCACGGTAAGGGCTGGACTCCCGAGCTTCTGTAATCCTCCCCGTCCTGCGCGCGTTTAAAAGTAGAGGCGGGAGGGGTTCATGGGCTGGTTGAACGGGTGGGCTCGGAGGGAGGGGCGCAGAGTTTGAGAACTTTTCCTGCCGTGGCGCGTAAAAGGTGTATGGA
>DAIOEG010000077.1:0-7791 GCA_036746415.1 Phycisphaera sp.
CGTGGTCTTGAGTCGGCTGCCGAGCCGTTCGATGAGCCGGTCGATGCCGTCGGGGTCGGTGTTGTCCATGAAGTGGATGCGGAGCTTGTCACGTTTGGTGCCCAGCGCATCCTGAACGAGCTGCGGCCCCAGCGCCGACCCGCCGATGCCGATATGCAGGTAGTCGGTGAACTTGGGGCCGCCCGGCGGCGTGAGTGCTTTCTTGTGGACTTGCGCGGCGAACTGTTTGACGTCTTCGACGCCGGTACGGATGTCGTCGATAAGTTCCTGCGAGGGCGCGAGGTCGGCGTGACGGAGCCAGTAGTGGCCGACCATCCGGTTCTCATCGGGGTTGGCGATGGCTCCGCCTTCGAGGGCGTTCATGGCCTCGTAGCAGCGCTGCATCCTGGGCTCCATGTCGGACAGGAACCGCTCATCAAACGTCATGCGCGAGATGTCGAGGGTGAGGCCCACGGCGTTGACGCGGCAGAGGTGCTTTCGGTAGCGCTGCCAGAGTTGTTGCTTGTCCATGATCGGGGTCGTTCCGGTAAGGGGTTGAAGGGTGGGTGGGGGGAAGGGCTGGGGTTTAGATGCTGCTTCGCAATAGATCGCAAAGAAGATTGAACCGCAGAGGCACGGAGGACGCGGAGCAGTCAGCTCTGAAACAGTCAAGAAATCGGATTCTCGTTTTGATCTCGTTCATTCCTCTGCGTCCTCTGCGCCTCTGCGGTTCCAAACCTGTCTTGGTGAAGCTTGTGGATCAATTTTTTTAGCGGTCGTCGGGCCAGACGGTCAGGGGTTGCTTGGCGGTCTGGCCATTGGCAACCAGTTCGGCGGAGAGGACGGGCGCGGCCTTATCGGGGGCGAGGAAGGTGCCGGTGGGGAACGTCTCGCCGTGCTTGTTGACGAAGGCGTGCAGGGGCATGACGTTGCCGGGGCCGATGGCGAGCGGCTCGACGTAGCCCGCGTACTGCTCGTTCAGCCACAGGACGCCGGGGCTTGTGGGCGCGGCCGTGCGGTTGATCAGGCGGATGGTCGCGCCTTCACGGCGGACGACCACGTCAGCCGGCGCGGCGTCAGGCGCATCAGCGGGATACGAAAGCTGTGCGAGGTTTCGGCGCTGCTCGGCCGTGCCCACGGGCAACTCCACCGATCGGCACGCGGGCAACAGCGCAGCGGCAGCAAGGGCGCAAGTCAGGATCGATCGGCGAGTCGTCATCGGGATATCATCGCGGCGATGATCGTGCTGGGCAAACCGCAACTCGGAAACAAACGCGTTGTGATCGATGCGCCGTTCTATCAGGCCGGGCTGGCGGGGTATTCGGACGCGGCGATGCGGCTGGTCGCGCGTCGGCACGGTTGCCCGTACTGCGTCACCGAGGCGATGCTCGACATGTTCCTGCTCAACGGCGGGCGGGGCCTGCGCGAGGCGGAGCTGCGGGACGACGACCACCCGATCGCCGGGCAGCTCATGGGCTCGCATCCCGCGGAGATCGCCGAGGCGTCGAAGGTGCTGGTGTCACTGGGGTACGACGTGGTGGACGTGAACCTGGCGTGCCCGGTGAAGAAGATCAAGAAGCGTGCGCGGGGCGGCCACCTGCTCAGCGTGCCGGATGAGGCGATCGACATCTTAAAGGCCGTGATCGACGCGGTGGGCAGTGATGTGCCGGTGACGGTGAAGCTCCGGCGGAGCTACGACGACACGCCGGAGATGGTGGCGGGGTTCCACCGCATCTTTGAGCAGGTGCTGGAGCTTGGTTACAGCGGCGCGACGGTGCACAGCCGAACGGTGCAACAGAAGTACGTGGGGCCGGGCCATCGTCCGGCGCTGCGCGAGATCGCGGAGCGGTACGGATTGAGCAATTCCAGCGTGGACTTCGTGCTCGGAGGTTCGGGCGATGTGTGGACGGCTCGGGACATCTTCGACATGCTCGACAGCACGGGCGTGGGCATCGTGTCGGTCGCACGCGGGTGCATCGGAAACCCTTGGGTGTTTCATCAGGCGCGGGCGATGATGGCGGGGCAAGGCGCAGGCGTCGCGCTTGTTGCGCCAACGGTGTTCGAGCAGCGGGCGGTGTTGCTGGAGCACCTGGACCTGTCGGTCGCGCTGCACGGAGAGGTGCTCGCGTCACGCATGATGCGAAAGTTCGGCCTTCGGTTCGCACGGCATCACGTGGACGAACCCGCGATCCGCAAGGCCTTTATCGCGGCCGCCACTCTCACGCAGTGGCACGATGTCATCGCAGCCCACTACAGCACTGACGCCCCCGGCGTGCCCCCCGACGAAGCGCTGCCCCCCGAAGCGGGTGAACTGGACACGTGTGATGTCGCCGAAGTTTTAGATTGAACCACGAAGGCGCGAAGGGCACGAAGAAGAAGGATGCGTCCACAGCGAGGCAGCACGCTGCGATGCATGCAAGTGATCGGATTGCTTCGCCACGGAAATCGCTGAAGCCACGGAACATCAGACCATGCAACGTGGTCTGTTGCGTCGGTGTTCCGCTTGAGCGATTCCGCCCGCAATCGCGGAAAGTCTCAATCAAACTTCAACAGCGCATCCTGTGCTTCCGTGCTTTCCGCGTGTTCCGTGGCGACTCTTCATCTGCGCCTCAGTGGTTCACTCAATGACGCTTCATCATCATCGCGATCGCTTGGGCGGCGAGTTGGTTTGCGGGTTGCTGGTCGGCAGGGAGCCAGTGGACGTTGGCGAAGCGTTTGAGCCAGGTCCTTTGTTGTTTAGCGAAGCGTCGCGTGAGGACTTTCGTGCGTTCCATCGCGTCGTCCATGGTGCGGAGCTTGTCGTCGGCGAGCGTGGGGTCTTGGGGGTGCAGGACGGCGAGGACCTGTTTGTATCCGAGTGCTTCGCGGGCCTGCGGGCCGAGCATGCGGAGGGCGTCGAGTCGCTTGACTTCATCGGGCAGCGATTCGGTGTTGGGGTCGGCGGGTTGGAACATGCGTTTGACGCGCGCGTTGATGCGGGGGTTGATGGCATCGGTGGGCCAGTGCAGGCCGAGGATTTGCGGCTCGTATCGGTAGGTGGTCCCGGGCGTGTCGGCCCATTGGAGTTGCTGCTGGCTGATGGGTTGTCCGGTGAGGTGTTGGACTTCGAGTGCGCGGGTGATGCGTTGTCGGTCGTTGGGGTGGATGCGTTGCGCGGCGTGTGGGTCGACGTGTTGGAGCTGCGCGTGGAGGGTGTGGGTGGGGTGCGGGTCGAGGGTGGCGCGGAAGGCGTCATCTCGGCCGGGGCCGGGCATCATGCCTTCGAGCAGCGCTTTGAGGTACAGGTTGGTCCCGCCGACGACGATGGGGCGAGCGCCGCGCTGCGCGCATGCTGCGAGGACGGCTTCGCAGGCCGACAGCCAGTCGTAGACGGTGAAGGGCTGGGTGGGTTCGGCGATATCGATGAGGTGGTGCGGAACGCGCTGGCGCAGGGCGGGCTCGGGCTTGGCGGTGCCCGCGTCGAGGTATCGGTAGAGCTGCATGGAGTCGGCGCTGAGCACCTCGCCCGGTTGGCCGTCGCTGGCGGCGAGTTGCTCGGCGAGCTCAACCGCCAGATCGCTCTTGCCGCCCGCGGTGGGCCCGAGGATCACGATGGGGCGTAGGGTTGTCACGCCTGTGGTTCTATCGCATCTTCATGTCCGGTGCGTACACTCCGAAGATGGGAGGAAGCCGGATGATGGAAGTGGAGCGATGGCGGCCGGGCGACGTGCTCGCGGATGACCTGGACGCCGTGCGGGACGTGCAGGAACGCGCGTATGCACCGACCTCTCGGCCGATAGACCTGCCCACGGCGATCAGGCGGCGACGCGAGGCACACCAGCGGTGGGTGGTTGGGAGCGGTGCGCCACCCGCGGCGCTGATGCACGTGGTGCGCGTCGGGGACCGTTGTGCTGCGGTGGCAGTGACGTTTGTGCGGACGGTGGGTTGTGCGGGCGGGTCGTTGCCGGTGCTGGCGCTGGCGGGGGTGGCGAGCGACCCGGACGACCGGGGCAGGGGCTTTGGGCGTGCGGTGGTGCTGGATGCGCTGTTGCGGGTGCCCGAGGACAAGCCCGAGGGCGTGGCGGGGGTCTGTCTGTTTCAGACGGGTCAGGCGCGGGGCTTTTACGAGAAGCTGGGGTGCGTGGGCGTTGACAACGCGTTCATCGATTCCAAGGCCGGCTGCGACGACCGGCCGTGGTGGGATCCGCACATCATGCGTTATCCCGCCGATGCGCCGTGGCCGACCGGCCGGATCGACCTGTGCGGGCCGGCGTATTGAGCAACGACCGGGTCACGACATCGCGTGATGCACCAACGCACGATTCACAAACCTCAAACACGGATTAAGGGTTTCACCCGATTGGTCTTGCCGATGTATCGGTTAGGGTAAATCGAAGAATCTGCTGTCATCAACATTACAGAGGAGGATTGAACATGTTGGAGGGCATCTTTCAGGGTCGGCTGTTCAGCCGGCTCACGGCATTGTCGGCAGCGTTGGCTGTCACGTCTGTGTTCACCGCGCCAGCCGCTGTCGCGTCTGTCGCCGACTTTGTCACGATCGAATACGACCTGTCCGAACCAGTAGACGACTTGGGCAACCCCATCGGCTTCGACGGCTCGCCCACGTTCTACCGCCTCACGGGGCAGTCGGCCTACTTCCAGAGCCGGACCAACAGCAGCACCAGCGGCAACCAGCTCGACGGAGCCGTCGGCTTCGGTGGCGTGGGCTTCTACGAAGTCTTCCCCGAACCCCAGCACGAAGACTACCTGACCTACTCCTACATCGGCGTCATCGAACTCGTCGGGACCGACACGGGCGGTAACGAAGTCATCCTCGATCAGAGCATCGTCATCGGCTACAACAGCTCGGCCGAGTCCAACTATCTGGGCTTCAAACTCGAAGACAACTACGCCTACGACAAGCCCACACTTGTCAACGCTTTCACCAACGAGTTCGACTCGCCCGAGTTCCTCGACATGGCCTTCAACGTGGTCGGTGGCCAGAGCGACACCAGCGCCGACCTGGGCCTCACCACCACCGAACTGGACGTCATCACACAGATCGCCACCAACACCGGCCAACCGCGCTTCGTGCAGGACCTCACGCTCGTCGCGTACCTCGGCGGGAATGACGCAGACCTGGGCATCAGCGTCGGCCGGATCTTCTCCACCGTTGTCCGCGAAACGCAGGTCCCCGAGCCGGGAACCGCAGCACTCGCTCTCGCGGGCCTCGCCGCCGTCACGCTGCGACGCCGATCGGCTTAAAACCCGACTCGCGACACGATCCCCGCCGCCCCGTGCCGACCGCCGGGGCGGCTTTTTTATGATTTTCCCAAGCACGGTGTAGACTCTCTCTCATCTTCGCTCGAGAACTCTGGAGAGGAAAGACCATGACAACGTCCGCCGGCCTGCGAACCACCGGGCTTCTGCTCGCCGTGATGCCCGTTGCCCACGCCCTGGCCACGCCCGGCAACCTCTTTTCTTCGAACTTCGAGACCGCAGGCACCGCGTCGAGCTTCCTCACACGCACCGGCTCGCAGTTCTCCCCCGTCGATGCCACCACCACCTACGGCTTCGACTACGCCACGCTCAACATCCCAACCGCGCCAAACTCCGTCGGCGGCACGACCAACGGCCTGCTCATCAAGGCCAACGGGACGGACAACACCACCGGCCCCGAAGCCGTAGGCGTCGCCTTCTACCCCGCCGGCGCTGCGGGCAACCTCACGGGCGACTTCGTTGCCACCATCGACGCCTACGCCTTCACCAGCTCCGCCACCAACCAGACCACCACCACCGGCTACTACACCGCGGGCCTCTTCAGCGACGGCTCACGCCCCAACCACCAGCTCGCCACCGACTCCGACGGATACTTCTGGCACCTCAGCAACGACGGCGGGCCCACCTTCGACCTGCTCGCCCTCGTCGGAAACCCCGGCGCTGCGCCCACCCTCATCAACCCCAGTAACGCCTCTGGCAACCCCATCAACACCGACTCGAACAACGGCGCGTACCCCTTGAACAACGTCGCCGGTTGGGGCAACGGCACCAACCGCACCACCCAGCGCTTCGCGCTCAACTCCGGTGAGAACCAGTGGGTCCAGCTCGCCGTCGGCCAGGTCAACGGCAAGGCCTTCTTCGCCGCGCGAGCCACCGGCAAGACCAACCTCACGCCCGCCGGCGGCGAGACGCCCATCGAAACAAACGGCGGGCCGTGGACCGTGCTGCACAGCTTCGACAACACCTTCGCCGGCGCGTTCACAACCGGCCGACCTTTCTTCGGGTACGCCGACCTCAACGACTCGGCCAACAACGACGTCGGCGTGGTCTACGACAACCTCCGCGTCCACACCCTCGCCGACGGCGACACCGACTTCGACGGCGACACCGACTTCGCCGACGCCGCCAACCTCCGCATCCACTACACCGGCTCGGGCGTCTTCGCTGACGGCGGGACCGGGTCGGCCAGCACCGCCGCCGCTTACAACTGGGTCCTAGGCGACACCGACTCGGACGGCGATGTGGACCTCACCGACGCCCTCAACCTCCGCAACGCCTTCACCGGCCGACTCGACGCCGCGACCGCTCAAAACCAATCGGAAGCGACCACGCTGACCTACGACGCCAGAACCGGCTCGCTCACCCTCGACACCGCCGATGCGCTCGTCGCACTCTCGATCGTCTCGGGCTCCAACGCGCTGACCTACGCCGCAACGCTCGGCGACGCGGCCAACGAAAACGTGGGCCTCACGCTCGCCGCTAGCGCCCGTGAGTACGCGGCTCTTCACATGGGCACACCGCTTGCCCCCGGCCTGCACACGCTGTCGCTGTTCTCTGCCGACGCCGCGATCAGCTTCGAGTACGCCCTCGAAGGCGACACCACCACCCGCGTCGGCACCGTCCGCGTCGTCCCCGAGCCCGCCGCCCTCGCCGCCGTGACACTGGTGACCCCGATGCTGCTCCGCCGACGCCGGCGATAGGATGTTGCATGATGCCCCCTCAAGCCATCCTGCCCACCACACTTGCCTTTGCATGGGAAGCCCGTTTTATGGCTGAAAACGACGTGCAGACTCGACTCGAGCGTTTCACCGATGCCATGGACAAGAATCATGTGCCTTACGCGTTGGTCGGCGGACAGGCGGTTGCTCTTTGGGTTGGCTCGCGTGATCAGTCGATGATCCGAACCACCAAGGATGTGGATGCGCTGCTTGATAAAAAAGACCTTCCCGCCGCGCGAGCTGCCGCGCGATCTATCGGGATGCACTTTTATGAGCTGATGGGCATCGGGATGTTTCTTGAGGATGATGCGCCCAGCCCTAAACACGCGGTGCACTTGATCTGGGCAGGCGAACCCGCAAGCCCACGCTCTGTGGCGGATGCGCCGTTGATCGATGACCGGATCGACTTCGGACAAGGCCGATGGGTTGTGACAATCCCTGCTCTTGTGCGGATGAAGCTGGACGCCAATCGAGCACACGACCTGACTCATCTGCGTGACATGATCGACGTGGGGTTGATCGACCGCTCGATCCTGTCACAACTCCCCGAAGCACTCCACGCGCGCATCACGCCATTGCTTGATGAGGCCGGGTATTAGAGCATCGCGTCGAATTATTTCCCCCAGTAGCTGGCCAGTTGACTCGCAGGTCGTGGGGCAAGTGATGAGATGATGCGTGTTGACACGACCGATGATGGGTACGGCGTTGCAACTGGCCCAAACGTCATCGACACGATCATCAACTCGGCTTCAGATCGTGAAGTACTTCGCCTCGGGGTGGTGGACGACGATGGCGCTGGTGGATTGCTCCGGGTCGATCTGCCAGTTCTCGGTGA
>DAIOEG010000077.1:7801-8981 GCA_036746415.1 Phycisphaera sp.
GTCGTGGCCGGACATATCGGGGCAGGCGGGGTAGCCGAAGGAGTAGCGCGAGCCACGGTACTTCTGGCTGAACAGTTGGCGGATGTTGGGGCTGTCGTCGTTGCCGATGCCAAGCTCGGTCCGCATGCGTTTGTGCCAGAACTCGGCCAGGGCCTCGGCCGTCTCAACGCCGATGCCGTGGATGTAGAGGTACTCGGTGTAGTCGTTGGCGTCGAAGACTTTCTTCGCCAGCCGGGAGACCTCGCTGCCGACGGTGACGCACTGGACACCCAGCACGTCCTTGATGCCCGATTCGACGCTCTTGAAATAGTCGGCGATGCAGAACCGCTTGCCGCGCGTCTGCCTGGGGAAGTTGCGGAAGCGCTCGATTTCCTTGTCGTGGTCCACGGCATCGAACACAACTAGCTCATTGCCGTCGGCCTGCACGGGGAAGTAGCCGTACGTCACCTTGGGCGTGAGGATGGCTTCCTCTTTCATCTGCTTCTTGAGGCGGTCGAAGATGGGGCGGACCTGCTCTTCGAGCTGCGCATCGTAGGACTGCGTGTCGCGGTCGCCGCGCGTGAACTGCCACTGGGACTTGAACAGCGCGGTCTCGTTGATGTACGGGAACACCGCGTCGAGCGGGATGCTGTCAGCGACGCGCGAGCCCCAGAACGGCGGGACGGGCACATCGGCATCGTCACTCACGTCGCCGCGCGTGCGGTCGGTCATCACGGCCACTGAAGTGGCCGAGCCCTGGGAAGCACCGGCGCGTTCTTTGAGGTCGGCGATGGCTTGCTCGCGTTTGCGGCTCTGTTCGGATCGGCCGTCGACCTCGGCGTTGAGCGCGTCGATCTTTCCGCCGGTGAGCATGTCCATGAGGCGCAGGCCCTCGAAGGCGTCGGTGCCGTGGAACACGCTGCCCTTGTAAATCGAGCGCAGGTGGCCTTCGCAATAAGAGCGCTGCAACGCGGCCCCGCCGAGGATCATGGGCGTGGCGATGCCCAGGTTGTTGAGCTCGTGGAGGTTTTCTTCCATCACGTTGACGGACTTCACGAGCAGGCCAGACAGGCCGATGGCGTCGGGCTTGAGTTCGTTGTGCTTGGCGACGATCTCGTTGATGGGGATCTTGATGCCCAGGTTGTAGACGGTGTAGCCGTTGTTGGTGAGGATGATGTCGACGAGGTTCTTGCCGATGTCG
>DAIOEG010000078.1:0-8973 GCA_036746415.1 Phycisphaera sp.
CGCTCGCACTCGAGCATGTAGGCGAGCACACGCTCAGGGATCGCGCCGAAGTATTGGTCGGCGAACTCCTGGCCCTTAGGGGGCAGCGCACCGAAGAGGACTCGGCCGGCGTTGAGCAGGTCGGGCCGGGCGTAGAAGAAATTGGCATCGACGAGGAAGTATTCCTGCTCGGGACCGCCGCTGGCGCTGATAAAGTCCTTGGGGTCGTGGCCGAAGAGTTTGAGGAGCCGCTTGGAGGCGACATCGATGGCTTTCATTGAGCGGAGCAGGGGGGTCTTCTTGTCTAGCGCCTCGCCGGTCCAGGAGACGAACGCGGTGGGGATGCACAGCGTGGTGCCGTTGGGGTTTTCGAGGATGTACGCGGGGCTGGTGACGTCCCAGGCGGTGTAGCCGCGGGCCTCGAAGGTGGAGCGGATGCCGCCGGAGGGGAAGGACGACGCGTCGGGCTCGCCTTGGATGAGCTGCTTGCCGGAGAACTCGGCGATGGAGTGGCCGCTGCCGTCGGGCTCGAAGAACGAGTCGTGCTTCTCGGCTGTCAGGCCGGTGAGCGGGTAGAAGACGTGGGCGTAGTGCGTCGCGCCCTTCTCAAGCGACCAGGAGAGCATCGCGGCGGCGACGGCGTCGGCGGTGGTGTGGTCGAGCTTGCCGCCGGTCTTGATGGTGACCTTGAGGGACTTGAACACGGCCTTGGGCAGGCGACGCTCCATCTCCTCGAGGGTGAACACGTTGGAGGCGAACAGGTCGCCCGTGGGGGCGTTGCTGAAGGCGAACGCGGGGGCGACGGGGCCTTGGCCGACGACGGCCTTGACAGCGGCGAGGCGGGCGGAACTACCACTCATGGGCGTGATCTCTCCAAAAACGGGGTGAGAAAAAGCAAGGCAGGCCAGCTTTGGCGTCCGCGTCCCGTTACAAACCGGACCATCCGCCGTAGCGTCGAGAGCATCGCATGAGCAAGCTCGTGCGTCAACATTAGCCAGCAAACATGGAAACTGCGCGTTATTTCATCACTCTTTTGCTGGCGTGGTGTATCTGGTCGCAACACACATGAGCGCCTCATCGCGTCCACGCACGACTGCATCGTTCACACAGACCGGACAGCCGGACTCTTTTATTTGACTGATCGCGTAATGTTGCACCTTGGCGTTTCAAACCTGAAAGCCGATTGTCGATGAGCAAAATAATCAAGCATAGGCATACCCACAAGCCCGGCGAGTGTAACTTTTTGTTGGAGAGGCGCTTTGAGCAACTTGAACATGTCTCTGCCGTCCGATCAGGACGCCTCCGGCCGGTCCTTCGGCCCTGAAGAACTTGCGTATCTCAAGCAGGCCCTCGATACGGGCACCCTGACCAGCACCAAGGGCGCGATGGTCCCCGCGTTTGAAAAAGCATTCGCGCAATGGGCCGGCGTCAAGCACGCCATCGCCTGCTCCGCGGGCTCCGCAGCTGTCCACATCGCCGTCGCCGCCGCCGACCCCGAGCCAGGCGACGAAATCATCACCACCCCCATCACCGACATGGGTGCGCTCACTTCTATCCTCTACCAAGGCGCGATCCCCGTCTTCGCAGACGTTGACCCCGTCACACTTAACGTCACCGCCGACACCATCGCGCAGCGCCTCTCGCCCCGCACCAAAGCCATCATCGTCACCCACCTCTTCGGCAACCCCGCCGACATGGGCCCCATCCTCGCACTCGCTGAACAACACAAACTGCCCGTCATCGAAGACGCCGCGCAGGCATTCGGCGGCAAGTGGCAGGACCGCCCCTGCGGCACCATCGGCACGCTTGGATGCTTCTCACTTCAACAAGGGAAGCACATCACCTGTGGCGAAGGCGGCGTCGTCACCACGAGCGACGACGCCCTCGCGCGCCGCGTCCGGCTCCTCGTGAACAAGGCGTGGGGCTACGGCGACCCCAAGCCCGACCACTACTTCCTCGCACCGCCCAACGACCGCATGACCGAACTCCAGGCCGCCGTCGCAAGGGCACAACTCGAAAAGCTCCCGGCGCTGCTCGAAAAACGGCTCCACGCCGCGTGCCTCCTCGTCGGCTCGCTCATGAAACTCCCCGGCCTCACGCTCCCGCCCGTTCGGCGCGGCGACACCCACGGTTACTGGCGTATCCCCGTCCACGTTGATCCAGCCATCATCCCCGGCGGCGTCGACGCGCTCGCCAAGGAACTCCGCGCACTCGGCATCCCCGCCGCGCCGCGCTACATCGTCAAGCCCGCGTTCGACTGCGAAGTCATCCGCGACCAGCGCACCTTCGGCAAGAGCCGCTTCCCCTTCACCCTCGCCCACCCCGATGCCGTCAACTACTCCAAAGACCGCTTCCCCGGCGCATACACGGGCCTGAGCACCGTGCTGATCGTCCCGCTCAACGAGGCGTTCAACGACACCATCGTGCAACACATCGTGAAGCAGTTTGAGCAGGCCGTAATGAACCTCACAGGAGCCGCCGCGCGATGAGCCAGTCCCCCTTGCACTTCATGCTGGTCGGCGCTGGCCGAATCGCGCAGTCGTACATCGACGTGCTCGCCAACGTCCCCGCGCTCAAGCTCGTCGCCGTCGTCGACCCCGTCGAATCCGCCGCCAAAGCAACAGCTGGCGCCGCGAACGCTGCGCCGTTTCAAACGGTCGCCGATGCGCTCGCAGCAATCCGCATCGACGCCGCATTGGTATGCAGCCCGCCCATCACGCACGGCCCGGTGTGCGAAGCGCTGCTCGCTGCACGCGTCGCCGTCCTCTGCGAAAAGCCCCTGTGCATCACCAGCCAGGAAGCACATAAGCTCATCGCCCTTGCAAACAAGCAACAAACACTTTTCACGATGGCAACCAAGTTCCGCTTCGTCGATGACGTCGTCGAGGCCAAGCGCCGCGTCGACGCCGGCCAGGTCGGCAAAGTGCTCTCGTTTAAGAACGCCTTCACCGCACGCGTCGACATGGCCCGGCGGTGGAACAGCGACCCGGCCATCAGCGGCGGCGGCGTCCTCATCGACAACGGCACGCACTCGGTTGACCTCGTCCGCTACTTCCTCGGCCCCATCGACAAAGTCCAGGCCGTCGAAGGCCCGCGCTGGCAACCGCTCGACGTCGAAGACACCGTGCAGATGTTCGTCAGCACCGCCTCGGGCGCGCTGTGCTCCATCGACCTGTCGTGGTCGCTCGACAAAATGCTCTCCAACTACGTCAGCATCTGCGGCAGCGAAGGCATGCTCCGCGTCGGCTGGAAGGGCTGCTCGCTCCACCGCTACGGATCACCCACGCCCGAGGCCTTCGGCAATGGCTACAGCAAGAACGCCGCCTTCACCAACCAGCTCCGAGACTTCGCCGGCGCAGCGCTCGGCCAACACGCCCCACGTGTCTCCACCGACGAAGCCCTCGCCTCCGTCCAGGTCATCGAAGCCGCCTACCGATCCATCCGCGCCAACACGTGGCAAGACATCCACACGCAAGCGCACGCCGAGTGATAAGCCGATTGTGAAATCAAAATGAACCCGCCCCGCATCCATCCCACCGCTCGCATCGAAGACGGCGTGACCATCGGCGAAGGCACCAGCGTCTGGGACCACGTCCATATCCGCGGCCCTAGCACCCGCATCGGTGCACGCTGCATCATCGGCGAGAAAACCTATATCGCCTACGGCGTCGACATCGGTAACCTCGTCAAGATCAACGCGTTTGTTTACGTCTGCACCGCAGTTACCCTCGAGCGCGGCGTCATGATCGCCGCGCACACCGTCTTCACCAACGACCGCTTCCCAAGGGCCGCGACACCAGACCTCACCGAGCCCTGGACCAGCGACGCCGATGAACACACAGAGCACACCACCGTGCGCGAAGGTGCAACGCTCGGCGCACGATGCACCGTCGGCCCGGGCCTCACCATCGGGCGCTTCGCGATGGTCGGCATGGCCAGCGTCCTCACACGCAGCGTCCCCGACTTCCACCTCGTCCTGGGCAGCCCCGCACGCAGCGTCGGCCTCGTTTGCCGGTGCGGACAACCCATCCACAAAGGCGACCCCTCAAAACTGATGTCGCAAATGCAGACCTGCGCCGCGTGTGGCCGTGCTTATCACATCCACCTCGGCAATGTCACCGAAGCACACTCCACATTCACGCGAGTCGCCCCATGACCCAACGCATCGCCGTCATCGGCGGGGGTGTCATGGGCATCACCGCCGCGCTGCGCCTCGCGCAGCGCGGACACGCCGTCACGTTGTACGAAGCCGCAGAACAACTCGGCGGCCTCGCCGACGCTTGGTCGCTTCAGGACGGCCTCACGTGGGACCGCCACTACCACGTCACGCTCCTCTCCGACTCCTACACGCGCGGCCTGTTCCGTGAAGTCAACCTCGACGACGCCGTGCGCTGGGTCAACACCCGCACCGGCTTCTTCGACGGCCAGACCCTCGCGCCGCTCACCACCTCCATCGATTACCTCCGCCTCCCCAGCTTGCGCATGATCGACAAGGTGCGCATCGCGATGACCATCCGCCGTGCTGCGGCGCTGCACGATTCACTGCCGCTGGAACAGCAGACCGTCGAGCATTGGCTGCGCAGGCAATCGGGCGACCACGCATTTGAAACGCTGTGGAGGCCGCTCCTGCGCGCCAAGCTCGGTGAGCAGTACCACGAGACCTCGGCCGCGTTCATCTGGGCCACCATCCAACGCCTCTACGCCGCACGACGCAGCGGCCTCAAACGCGACATGTTCGGCTACGTCCCCGGCGGATACGCCGAGGTATTGTGCGCACTCACACAGAAACTCCGAACACTCGGAGTGACGCTGCGCATGGGGAAACCCGTCGATGTGATTACAGACCACGCACCTCTTCACAGCGTCACACACGGCGGGAGCACCGATGTCTTCGACCAGATCGTTGTGACCACGACCCCTCGTGTTGCGGCGCAACTGTGCGGCGCGCTGAGGCAGAATGAGCTGGAAAAGTTGCGGGCCGTGCGATATCAGGGCATCGTGTGTGCCTCGGTTGTTCTCGACAGACCGCTGAGCCCGTATTACCTCACGTATCTCACCGACCAGTCGCTGCCGTTCACGGCCGTGGTGGACATGACGGCGTTCATCAACGCCGACCAGCTCGGTGGGCGAGGCCTCGTCTATCTTCCACGTTACGTGCCTGGCAGCGACCCACTTTTCATACAGGACGATGACACCATCCGCGCGTCGTTCCTGTGTGGCCTGCGACGCGTGTACCCCTCGTTCGATGAACACAAGGTGCAGGCATTCAAGGTCTCGCGTGTGAAGGAAGTGTTCCCTGTGCCGACGCTGCACTATTCGCGCAGCGTGCTGCCACACCGCACTTCCGTGCCCGGCCTGTGGCTCGTGAACGCTTCGCAGATCGTCAACGGCACACTCAACGTCAACGACTCGGTCCGCGTTGCTGAAGACGCGATCGACGCCATCCATGCCGAGGCGACGCGATGAATCAGACCAAACCCCACGCGAGCGTTTCGCTCGACCTGGACAACCTGTGGTCGTACATGAAGACCCACGGCAACCCGGCGTGGTCCTCGTACCCGACGTATCTGGACCGCCTCGTGCCGGTCGTGCTCGATGTGCTGCGTCCGCTGGGTTGGAAGATCACCGTGTTTGTCGTCGGCGCGGATGCAGCAAGGCAAGAGAACACCGCCGCGCTGCGGTCGCTTATCGATGCGGGGCATGAGTTTGGCAACCACTCGTTTCATCACGAGCCGTGGCTGCATCTGTATGAGCGCGAGCGGCTCGTGGAGGAACTATCACGTACCGAAGAGGCGTTGCGGGCGATCAGCGGAGTGGTGCCCAACGGCTTTCGCGGGCCGGGGTACAGCTGTTCGAACGTGCTGCTGGAGGTGCTTGCGCAGCGCGGTTATGCGTACGACGCATCGACGTTGCCGACGTGGCTTGGGCCGATTGCGCGGTGGTACTACTTCCGGACGGCGAAGCTGGATGCGGATCAGCGGCGCGAGCGGGCCGAGCTGTTTGGATCGTGGCGTGACGCGTGCCGCCCGGTGGGGCCGTATCGCTGGGCCTTGCCTCACGGCGCATCGTTGATCGAGTTGCCTGTCACGACCGCGCCGATCCTCCGTGTGCCGTTCCACTTGAGTTATGTGTTGTACCTCGGCACGTTAAGCACAGCGTTGGCGGAGGCGTACTTCGATTGCACGCTGCGCTGGTGCGCGTTGATGCGTACGCAGCCATCGGTCCTGCTGCACCCGCTCGATTTTGTCGGGGCGGAGGACGTGAGTGAGTTAGCGTTCTTCCCGGCGATGCGAGAGAGCGGAGCGAGCAAGCGTGCGCTTCTCTCAAAGTGTCTTGCCCGTCTGGACCGACATTTCAAGGTCGCGAACATGAGTGAGCACATCAGCGTGCTTCGTGATTCGGGAGGGCTGAAGGATCGCCGCCCCGACCTTCGGCCCGGTAGACAGTGACCTCGCCTCTGGACGCGATCGGTGCGTAGTTGCGCAGCGCCTGCTCAACCCACAGCGCTGCGGGTGCCCGCAACGTGATGCCTTTGCGCAGCCCTGCTTCGTAGATCACCATGAGCGCGGGCTGCGAGTGCGTCAACTCGGAGATGAAGCGGTCGTTCCACTCCCGAGCCATGGGAACGGTGCTGCCATCATCGAGTGTGCGGGTGTTGATGAGCGTGCGGAAGTAGTAGAACGCCGTGGGCATGGGACGGTTGCTGGCGATGTTGATGTAGGCCGCGTCGCCCCATGTGAAGACGTGCTGCCCGTCGTGTGTCGTTGCGCGCACGATGTCGGCGAGGCGTGTCGCTTCGTCGAGCATCAGGCCGTCGCCGGCTTTGAAGTGCTGGAGGTATTGCTGCGCGGTGTCGTGGTTGAGGGCGTAGGTCAGCGTGGGCCCAAGGTGGCTCGCTTTGCCGGCAATGAAGACCGTCATGACGATGCAGAACGCAGCGGCTGCGCAGCTCTGTTTGCCCCAGCTCGGATGCACGCACACGATGCGCAGCGCAAGTCCCATGCCCACGAGCGCGAGCACTGTGACAGCGGATTGAAAAACCCCCAAGTGGTAATAAAACCCCTTGTGCTGAACGAGATAATGCACGATGCCGACGGCTGTGAGCATGGGCAGGGCGGCCCGGGCAGGGCGGCTGAGCGAACCGCAGCGGGTGATCATGATGAATGACATCACGGCGGCGAGCGTCAACAATCCTGCACCGTCCGCGAGTTGCTGGATGCCCAGGAGCGCGACCTGCGACAGGTCAGGTCGATCGATGAACTGGGCCGTGGCGTTGTAGTGCCAGAGGCACTGCATGAGTGCCACGCGTGGGACGCCCTGCCACACGAGCGCACAGAGTGCAAGCATCAGACCGATCACGGCTGCACCGCCCGACACGATGGATTGCTGGATCAACCGAGTGACGCCGCCGGCCCGTCCGCTGACGAGCCAACCCGTGACGATGAAGATGGGGCCCGCCGCCGCTGACACCGGCTTCATGAGTGCCGCTGCGCAGATGCCAAGCCCCAACAGCACGCACCACCACGCGCGCGTGCGCGGTGTCAGCGCATCTTGATCGCCTGCGTAGAGCTGCCACCACGCGCCGAGTGTGATGAGCAGCACGTGGCCCGCGGCAGCGTCGGGTTGGCCGGCGTGCCAGTACCACAGCGGGTCGATGTAGAGCAGCGGGTACGCGGTCCCCACGGCCCACGCGGCCCAGCGTGCGCCAGTGTGTTGAGCGGCTTCGCGCAACAACCAGCGCATCGTGATGAGCATCGCGATGAGCATGAGCGCGTAGTCGATGGCCCGGCTGCTGTAGATCGGGCCCGCGACCCAGCCGGTGTCGCCGCTTCCAAAGGTGCCCAGCGCGACGCCGAGTTGGTGCTGCCACAGTGTCCCTGGCCAGTTCATGTCGATCACGTCGCGGTACGGCAGTTCGCCGGCATGCATCCGCCAGCCAACGTAGGACAGTTCGAACTGATCAGGGCTTGGCGGGACGTGGACGTACACGATGGCCAATGACACCCACCACGTCAGCAGGGCCAGCCATGCGATGCGCCGTGTCCATCGTGTTTTACAGGCACTTCTCACGCATCGATCATGCATCACGGCGTGCGTGGTGTCGAATTGCTCTGATTAAATACATGTTTACAGGATGTCGCAGTGTCAAGCTGGGGCGACCTTTCCGTCCCTGTATGGCAGATGTCGGCTGCGGTGTCGATCTGTAAATCACTTGGCTCGCACGGGGTGGTTCCTGTTGAAGACTGTGCAAGCGACCCCTGTCATTCTCAGCGGTCGGAGGGGCCATGTCACACCGATCAAACCATCTTGAGGGCGTTGCTCCGATACGTGTGATGACGGTGTTCGGCACCCGGCCGGAAGTCATCAAGGTTGCTCCGGTGATCCGGGCGTTGGAGGCGTCTCCGGAGCGGTTCACGACGATCAACGTGGGAACGGGGCAGCACACTCAGCTGATGGGCGCGTTCGCATCAGAGCTGGGCGTGCGGGTCGATCACGATCTTGCGGCGGGTCGGCCCAACCAGACGCTGCTGGGGCTGAAGCAGCGGTTGCTTGGCGAGCTGGACGCGCTGCTCACGGCGCATCGGCCGGACGTAATGCTGGTGCAGGGCGACACGACGACGGCGGTGGCAGGCGCGGAGGCGGCCTTTTATCACAAGGTACCCGTCTGTCATATCGAGGCGGGTCTGCGCAGTGGCAGCAGCGACAACCCGTTTCCCGAAGAGATGCATCGGCGGTGTATCGGTCGGCTGGCGTCGCTGCATTTCGCTGCGACGACGGGCAATGCCGAGGCCCTGTTGGCCGAGGGCGTGGAGCGATCCACGATCACGGTAGTGGGCAATCCGGTGGTCGATGCGGTGCGTTGGGCGTCGGGCGTGTCGCGTCCTTCGGCGGGATTGTTGTCGATTTTGAACCGTGTCGAGGGGCATCGGCTGATCGTGCTCACGACGCATCGGCGTGAGAGCTTTGGCGGGCTCATGCACGAGCGGCTTGTGG
>DAIOEG010000079.1:0-8948 GCA_036746415.1 Phycisphaera sp.
GTCGCCGAGGAACTTGACGGTGAGCAGGTCGAGGAGGACTTTGAAGGTGCGTTTGAGGTTGTACTTGCTCTTGCCGAACTGCCGTGCGCGGTGGTTGACGACCATCTCGGTGATGCGTGCGCCGCGCCACTTGCAGATGGCGGGGAGGAACCGGTGCATCTCGCCGTAGATGGTGACGTCTTCGAGGACTTGTCGGCGGTAGGCCTTCATGGAGCAGCCGAAGTCGTGGATCTCGGTGGTCCAGGTGAGTCGTTTGATGAGTCGGTTGGCGAGGATGGAGGGGAAGCGTCGGGAGAGGAGCTTGTCCTGGCGGAGTTTTCGCCAGCCCGAGACGATGTCCCACTTGCCGGGGTTCGTGCCGTTCTCGTCGAGTTTGGCGACGAGCGCGGGGATGTCGTTGGGGTCGTTTTGGAGGTCGCCGTCCATGGGGACGATGACGTTGCCGCGTGCGTGGTCGAAGCCGGCTGCGGTGGCGGCGGTCTGGCCGAAGTTGCGCATCAGCTCAAGGACGGTGATGCGGTCGTCGTGGGTGGTGATGGCGCGGAGGTTCTGAACGGTGCGGTCTCTGCTGCCGTCGGAGATGAAGATGGCCTCATAGCGCTGGCCGAGGGCGGCCTGTGCGTCCATGACGGCGGCGACCTGTCGGTAAAGCTCGGCGACAGATTCCTCTTCGTTGTAGAGCGGCACGACGATGGAGACGTCGAACGCGGGTGCATTGGGGTCAAGATGCGCGTGGTCTGGCATGCGTGGTCCTCGACCGTTTTATCGGCAGATGAGAGCGGGGCCGTGATCGAAACGGGTTTCTGACACGCATCAGGATATCGGTCGCTGGGGCGCAGGAGTGGTGAGTGGTGAGTCGCGAGTCGTAAGTGGGCTGAAAGATGGCGGATGGCGGGTGGCAATCTCTGCAAGCCCTCATTGCAGACGACTTCCCAACACCCACTCCCCCGCTCACGACTCACGACTCACGACTCACTGAGACAGCCAGACGCTTCGCTCGGGGACTCGCTCAGCGTCGGCGTGAGAGGGGGAGAAAGCGTCATTCAGACGGAGGCGGGGGCGTTGCTGGAGGGGGACGCGGGGGGCGGGGTGTTGGGGTCTGAGCGGTCGGCTCGGACCCAGTCCTGCTCGGGCTGCGTGATGAAACGCAGATAGATGGGCAGCTTCCAGAGGGCGTAGGCGGGTGCGAGCAGCAGAGCGCTGACGCTGATGACGTCCCGGCCGAACCGCCTGCACACGGCCATCATCGTGAACAGGAACACCAAACCCAGCGAGAGCAGCCAGCCGGCGGCCCACCAATGGCCGGTCAGCACGCCTGCGCCGACGGCCAGCCCGAGCACGCCGGTGTAGAGGAACATCAGCAGCGACAACGGCGGGACGGCGAGGTCCAGGGCCATCGCCATGAGTTCGGTCCGGCCCGAGCGGATTGCTTGCAGGGCGAGTCGGGGCGAGCGCGTGAGCATGGTCGACAGGTAGCCGTGCTCCCAGCGGGTGCGTTGTTTGAGGGTCGATTGCCGGCTGACTTGCGGGCTGGTGACGCGAGCGACGTCGCAGAAGCGGACGGAGTGGCCGCGTTCGAGCATGTCCAGGCCGATGACCAGGTCCTCGACGATGTGCCCGGTGTCCAGGTGCGCGGTCTCGAAGATCATCCACGGGAACGCCATGCCCGTGCCTTGGAGCAAACCGGGCTGGCCGAGCACGAGCAGGCCGCGTTGGCGCACAAGGTTCTTGACGAGGAAGGCAAACGCGGAGAGCTGGTTGAGCACGCCGGCGTCCTCGGCGGGTTCGAGCAGGTAGACGGCCTGCACAGGCGCGTACGACTCGCTGGCGGCGGCGGCCATGCGTCCCAGGGAGCCGGGCTCGACTCGGCAGTCTGCATCGATGACAACAACGACGGCGGGCGGGTCTTTGCGCAGCTCGGCCATACCGGCGGCGAGTGCGTAGCCCTTGCCACGCAGCTTGTCGTTATGACGCTCGATGACCATGGCTCCGCACCGACGCGCGATGTCGGCGGTGGTGTCGTCGCAGTTGTCCGCGACGACGAGCGCGCGGTCACCTGACTTGAGCTGGGGCATGATCGACGCGAGGGTGATCGCCAGCTGTCGTTCTTCGTTGTGAGCGGGCACGAGCACCGCGAGGCGCGGGCGCGACTTGGGGTCTGCTGCAAATCGCCGACGCCCCGTGGGTAGAAACGCTGCGATGCATTCAACGAGGAACACCAGCATCGGCAGAGACACCGCCGCAGCGAGCAACCAGATCGGGATGTTGATCCAAGGAGTCACATCGAGCCCCGCTAAAAACCGACGGCGTCGTGATCCGCACGACAAGCCGAGAACTGCCCTCAAACCATGCGAGGGGGTCCGGAGATTCCCTTACTCATAACGTAACCGCCAACTGAACATCGTGCGCGTCGAATGCAAAGAGTTCATTCAATCTTGATGCTTCTGACGCCGCGTTATGCCGCAATCTCACCCGTGAAGCGCCCAGATTGCCCATGTCCTCAAGCGTGGCCGGGTCGGCCTGGAGCAATTCGCAGAGCGCATCGCTCAACGCCGCCACATCACCTGCGGGCACCAGCCAGCCGCACCCGGGCCCGACCAGTTCGGGGATGCCCGCGATGAACGTGCTGACCACCGGCCGGCCCATCGCCAGCGACTCCATGATCACCACCGGCAGGCCCTCGGCGAAGCTTGGCAGCACCAGCCCGCGCGCGGCCCGCAGACGTTCACGCACCTGCTCGGCCGACTGCCAACCAGTGATCGTCACGCGGTCCTTCAAGCCGTGCTGCGCGATGCGCCGCTCGATCTGCGGTCGCATCTCGCCGTCGCCCACGAGCACGAGTTGGAACCCGATACCACGGTCCGCGAGCATCGCCGCCGCGTCGATGAGCAGCAGCTGGCCCTTTTGTTCGCACAGCCGACCGACGCAGACGAGCGTGTTGCCGACGGTATCTTGCGTTGTGGCACTTTGGCTTCTGTTGAGTTGCGGCGCGAGGAACGCGTCGTCCAACCCGCAGCGGACGATCTGCACCTTCGGCCAGTGCGACGCGTCGCACCACCGCCACAGCTGCGATCGGCCGAAGCTCGACACCGCTGCGACAAACGTCGCGTCCCCGATCTTCTCACGCAGCGACAACGCCTCGGGCGCATCGAACTCCTCGGGTCCGTGCACCGTGAAGCTGTACGTCATCCCGCTCACACGCGCACACAGCCGGGCCACCGTCGATGGGTTGGTCCCAAAATGCGCGTGCACGTGCGTGATGTGGTCGCGGCGCATGAGCACCGACAGCTTGCACGCCTCGGCCAGGTACACCAGATGCACCATCACGCCGCGCGGCGAGCGACGCCCCATCGACACCGCCTGCCGAGTTGCCGACGCAAAGCGCATCGGCGAGCCGATCGCACACCGCAGCAGCGACGCCAGCAGCGTCACCGGTCGCTCGAGCAGCACCGTGGTCCGCTGCGCTTCCTTGCGGTCGTCCTCGTCCACCAGCACGTCGGCCCGGCGGACGCTGAACCTGCGCACCGGCCGGCCGAGCGCTTCGAGCGCCGCGATCTCCCGGCGGATGAAGCTGTGGCTGACCTTGGGGTACTGGTTCACGAGATACGCAACCGCCGGCTCATCGCGCTGCGAGGGTGCGGGGATGGAGTCGGTTGGGTTCATAGGGTGCGCCGATCGCTTGGCCCTGAGGCATCTGCGGCGCGCGGCGCCTTGAAGGGCAACCGATGTCGCATCAGCCCTCGTTTGCTGCATGCAGACACACCGACTTCACGCACGGCTTACGCCGGCTCGGGTTCGGCCGAGCCCAGCGTCGGCCCGGAGATGTCGCTGGAAGAAGATGGCCCCTGGGTCGATTCCTGCTTGCGGATCGGGCCGTGGTCGCGGATCCAGATCGGGGCCTGCGCCTCGTTGAATTTGCGTGTGGCGCCGGCCTTTCCGCGCAAGAGGCAGGACCACTGGTACCGCCGGAGGAACTTGCGGAACAGCGGGTCTTCGTAGCGCGGCTTGTCGGCGAGCATCGCCTTGGTGAAGCCCCACCACATCGCCAGCCCGCCGATGAGGACCGGTGGCCGGGTCATGCGGTACAGCGCGCTGGAGGTCATGTACGGGAACGAGGTGCCCATGTACCACTGGCCGAAGCCGTGGCGCATGCGTCCTGTGAAAATGCCTTTGTGCGAGCTGCCCATCGGCCGCAGGTGGATGAAGCGCAGGGCCGGGTGGTCCCACGAGCAGGCGATCCATCCGTGCATCCTGCAGCGGTGGCAGTCGATGCCGTCCCACATGACCTGCGAGACGAACCCGCCGATCTCTTCGAAGCACTCACGGCGGTAGAACTTGATCATGCCGACCGACATTTCGTCGCCACATTTTTCGCTGACGAGCACGCCCTCGAAGTTTTTGTCGGCGTTCTCGGGGCCGGGGTAGTACGGCTTGCCCGAGCACGTGCCGATGCGCGGGTTGCGTTCCATCTGGTCGATGAGGATCTCGAAGTAGCGTTGGGGCAGGTCGAGGTCCAGGTCGATCTTGCAGACGTAGGCAAAGTCCTTGGGGTTGATCGCGCGGTAGCCCTCGTAGAAGGCCTCGATGACACCCGGGCCCACGCGGCGCGCACCACGGTTCTGCCGGGTCATGATCTGGATGCAGGGGTACTTGCGCGCGTAGTCGGCGAGGATGCGCGGCGTCGCGTCCGTCGAGCCGTCGTCCACGATGACCCAGCGCGTCGGCGGGTTGGACTGGTTCAGCACCGAGTCCAGCGTCCGCCGGCAAAACTCCGCCTCGTCACGCACGGGGCTGATCAGGCAATAACTTCGATCAGGCATACGAATCCCACTCTATAAGCCCGTCAACCCGCCACGGGCGAACTCTTGTTTACAGACGTCAACGCCGCCTCCAATCGGTCGAGGTTCCCGGCAAGCGAGAACTCCTCTCTCACACGAGACCGGCCAACACTTCCCATCCTTCGTCTCTCTATCGCACTATTCAACACCACAGATAAAGCAAACGCCAGCTTAGTCACGTTTCCCGGCTCCACCAACAACCCGTGCTCATTATCGGACACCAACTCGCGGATCGTCAGTAAATCTCCGCAGACCACGGGTTTGCCCTCGGCCATCGCCTCCATCAGCACCACCGGGATGCCGTCGCGGTCGCCGTCCGACGCCTCGCGACACGGCAACGCAAACACGTCACACCCCCGCATCCGCTCCAACACCCGGCCATTCGACTCCGAACCCGCCAATAAAACACCGTCGCCCAACCCCAATCGCGATATCAACCCCTCCAACTCGCCCCGCATCGGCCCGTCCCCCACGATCGTCAACCGCCAACCGCTCGGCAAGCGCCCATCTACCACCAACTCCGACCACGCCTCGATGAGCACGTCAAACCCCTTCTTGGCCACCAACCGCCCCACCGCCAACACCTCGCCCCCCGCCCCAGCCCCCTGAACCCCCGGAACAAGGGCTTGAGCGGCGACGTGGGCTTCCGGGGGCGGGGGAATGGGCACGCCGCAGCGGATGACCGGCAAGCGCTCCTCCATCAACCCCGGCTCCACCGCGCGATAAAACCCGCGGTGCCAGACACTGATGCAACTCACAAACGACGCGCGGCGCAGCTTCTCCCCCAACATGCAACGGTCCCGGAACAGGTCCGCCGCGTGACCCGTGAAACTGAACGGCACGCCCAGCGCCCCCGCCAGATACATCCCCACCGTCGTCGGCACGTGAGCCATATGCGCATGCACGTGCGTCACCCCACGCCCCCGCAGACGACCCGCCAACCCAAGCGCCGCCCACGCCTGTGCCACGACCTTCAACCGCCCCACCACACGCTCCACATCGCGCGTCAATACCGCATCACGCACCGCCCCGAGTAACACCCCCGGACAACGCACCGCACCGAGCAACCCCCGCCACCACCACCCCGAGCCGTACACCACCAACGCCTCGCGCGCAAGCGCATCGAGCCGAGCGTCCCCGAGCGATTCTGTCAGCCCCTCCGGCTGGTTCACGCTCACCGCCAGCACCGCCCGCCCACGGTCGCGCAGCCCCAGCAGCTCCCGGTACACAAACGTCTCAGACCGCTTGGGCAGCTGCGAAGCAACGTAAACCACAACTGGTGCAAGTACCTCATTCATATGACTGAAACGCCGACGCTAAGCGAGTCCGTGAGCGAAGCGTCTGGCCCTCTCATCTCAATCACCCAATCACCTAATCCCAACAGCGCCACATCAACCCACCTCCGCCTTGTACTCGATCAGCCCCGACCGCTTGCCCCGCAGCCGGTTCATCCAGTACGTCATCGCACCCCGCACGTTTGCAAACTTACCCAGCAGCGTGAACGTTGCGTACACCCTTGCATCACAACGCGCAGCGCCCCGGCCCCGCCGATGCCGATACACCTTCAACCACATCAGCGGATACCCCAGCAACAACAACCCTGCAAGCGCAAAACACCACACACTCAAGAGCACCCCCAACACGCACAACACGACAAGCACCAAAGGCAGCACCAGCCCCCACGCCGTCATGCTCTTGACCTGCTTGACCATGTGACGCTCCGGCGGCTGGCCGTGCAGCGCAGCGCCCTCCGCCGCCGCGTGGCCCGTGCGCACCGTGCGCTTCCACCATTGCCCGAAGCTCTGGATCGCCGCGTCGTGCAGCGTCATCTCCGCGTCCAACCGTCGCACCTTCCACCCCATCGCCCGCAGGCGAACGCACAGCTCCGGCTCCTCACCCGCGATCAGCCCCGCGTTGTAGCCGCCCGCCTGCTCCAGCGCCTCGAACTTGAACATCGCGTCGCCGCCGCAGTACTTTGCCAGCCCGATGGGCGTGTCCCACTCCAGATCACACATGCGGTTGTACACGCTCGCTTCGGGGAACCGCTCACGACGACGCCCGCACACCACCGCCGCGTCGCTCTCGTTCTCCAGCGCAGCGACCGCCGTCTCCAACCAACCCGACACCACCTCGCAGTCGCCATCGATGAACTGCACAAACCGCAAGCCAGGCACCAGCGCCTTGAGCGCCGCGAAGCCCTCGTTACGCGCCCGCGCTGCCGTGAACGGCCTGCCCATGTCCAACGCCACCACACGCACCCCCAACGACTCCGCAAACGCAACGCTCCCGTCCGTCGACCCCGAATCGACATACACCACCCCCGCCACCCGCCCCACCACCGAGCGCAGACACTGCACCAGTCGCTCCCCCTCATTGCGCCCAATCGCCACCACGCCAACCTGCTGCTGCAACACCTCACTCATGACACACCCCTGTCCACGCCGACGCTGAGCCGGTCTGCCGGCGAAGCGTCTGGCTCCCCCACCACCGCTTTCACCCCCTTCACCACCGCCGGCACCCCCACCGCCACCGCGCCTGCGGGCACGTCCTTCAACACCACCGCGTTCGCCCCAATCACCGCCCCGTCCCCCACCCGCACCGCGCCCAGCAGCTTCGCACCCGCGCCAACATTGACACCCCGGCCAAGCACCGGCGCATCCTGCACCCGGTCCAGCGTCCGGTTGCCCAGCGTGCAGCCCTGACGGATGTAGCAGCCGTCGCCAATGACGCAGTTGCCGTGGATCACGATGCCGCTTTGGTGTTCGATCACGACGCCTTGGCCGAGCTTCGCCGAGTACGGCAGCTCGATCCCGTAGTGATTGCGCACGTGCCGATACATCGAGCGATAGAGCACGCTCAGCGGCGCACGCAGCAGCTTGCTCCGCACCCCCATCCGCCACACGCCGAAGCGGTACACCGCCATCGCGCGGAAACCCGGCTTGGTCCAGTCGCGCCCGTGGGTGTGATAATCCGCACGCACCGCAGACCACAGGCCCGCCGGCTCGCTCGGGGGCGTCAGCATCATCGCGGGTTGTACGCTCGGCTCATTCAAGGCATGCTCCGCTGCACCCAAGCGCAGCATATGACGATACCTTTGTCGGCCACCCAGCCCACCACCATGAAACTCCTCATCGTCATCGTCAACTTCAAGGGCTATCCGCTCACCGCAGACTGCCTCGAGTCCGTCGCCCGCATCATTCACGAGGTGCCCGACACCCACGTGGGCGTCTGCGACAACGGCTCCGAGAACGGCGACGCCGACAAACTTGACGCGCTCATCCAACAACGCGGGTGGTCCCACTGGTGCTCCCTCACACGCCTCCAACCCAACTACGGCTTCACCGGCGGCAACAACGCCGTCATCAAACCCCACTTCCAACAAGACCCCCCCCAATACACCCTCCTGCTCAACAACGACACACTCGTCCACCCCGGCGCGTTCAAGCAACTCGTTGACTTCATGGACTCTAACCCCGCCGTCGGCCTCGCCGGCTCACGGCTCGAGTTCCCCGACGCCACGCCGCAGTGCTCCACCTTCCGGTTCTTCAACCTCCGCAACGAATTCGAGTCCAACATCCGCCTCGGCCCCGTGACCCGACTCTTCCGCAGCCACACCGTGCCGATGCCAATCCCCAGCGACAACGCGCCCGCCGACTGGGTCGCTGGCGCCTCGCTCATCATCCGACGCGATGTGATCCAAACCGTCGGCCCGCTCGACGAGGCGTTCTACACCTACTTCGACGACATCGACTACTGCAAGGCCGCCAAAAACGCCGGCTGGCCAACGTGGTACGTCCCCAGCTCCCGCGTCATCCACCTCGTCGGCCAAACCACCGGCATCACCGACGCCGCCAAGCGACGCAAGCGACGCCCTCAATACTGGTTCCAGGCACGACGCCGCTACTGGCTCAAACACCACAGCCCGCTCACCGCCGCCCTCGCCGACCTCACGCACCTGCTGGGCGCCTCGCTCTACGCACTGCGCTTCAAGCTGCTTCCGGGCGACCACAGCCCGCTCCCCGAACGCTACCTCCGAGACTTCCTCGCCAACAGCACCCTCATGAAGGGCTTCCAACCGCTGATTCCCCGCCGCTACCGCTGTGTCCCGGC
>DAIOEG010000080.1:0-8924 GCA_036746415.1 Phycisphaera sp.
CGCGTGAGCGAGTCGAGCAGCACGATGACGTCCTTGCCCTGCTCGGCCCACCGCTTGCACCGCTCGGCGGCGAGCATGGCCAGCCCGCAGTGCCGGTCCGGCGTGTGGTCGTTGCTCGAGGCCCAGACGGTGCAGGGGACGTTGCGTCGGAAGTCGGTGACTTCTTCGGGCCGTTCATCGACAAGCAGCGCGATGACGATCGCCTCGGGGTGGTTTTTCGAAAGCGCGAAGGCGATGTTCTGGAGCAGGGTGGTTTTGCCGGCCTTGGGCGGCGAGACGATCATGCCGCGCGTGCCGTAGCCAATGGGGCAGAACAGGTCGATGAGCCGGCACGCGGGTGGGCAGCCGGGGTACTCGAGCTTCAGCCGGGGCTGGGGCATGATGGTGGTGAGGTTCTCGAACGCCCGGTCGAGCTTGAAGGCCTCGGGGGCGCGTTGTTCGACCTGATCGACGGTCTGGACACGTCGGGCGTCGGGCGCGAGCGCGTTGGCCCGGCTCTTGTTTTTCTTCTTGCCTTTTTTGCCCGTGGACTGCTGGGAGTGCTGCGGCGGCTGGGGCGCGGCCCCGCCGATGGGCTTGCCGAGGGTGACGGTGACTTCGAGGCCCGGACGCAGGCCGAGCTTCTCGATGAGGTGCGCGGGGACGACGGGGTCGTGCGGCTGCGCGTTGTAGGTGTCGACGAGTTGCCGGAGTCTGCCGTCGGATCGTCCGGCGTACTCGATGATGCCTGTCACTGTGTCCATCGAACAATTGTTCCGTGAGGAGTGTCTGCGGGGGCTTGGAGCGGTGGCGGGTGGCCGCTGCGTGTCCCGGCTCGGTGTTGTCCGGCCCGTGAGTCAAGGCCGAGGTTGCGCCGGTCTTGCCGGCGTGGTCTGGGAGGGCTGCGCCGCAGCGGGCCACACGGCCTACGCGAACCAACGAGCCCCGACGCTGTTCCTGATCTCCCGTCACCGCGGGCCTGAGGACTGGCCAGCCCTGCCGCAAGAACGCGGAGGTGTCCGGCCTTCCTCGCCCAGCCGACCTGCGATGACACGTCGGGATCACTCCTGACGCAACCCTGTTGTAGTCGGTCCGATAGGCGATATCAAGTGTGCGGGGCCGACGCGCGCGGCTTTGGTGGACAACTTGACCACCCCGGACGCGTCGGCATCGCGCGGACGCAGGTCAACCACATGATGTAAATTGCGTCCCAACTGAAGCGACGCAAGCGTTCCTCCGAGCGATGCGTGACGTGCCTCACCGCTGTGGGATCGGAGTCCAACCCACAACGGCCCGGCTGCGATCGGCGGTGATCATGGACGCGAACCCCCCTTTTTTGCCCGATCGACAAACGGATGAGCCCACGGCTCCTGCGCCAGCGGGTCCACGGCGAAACCTGCCGTACGCGACCTACCCCGCACAGCAACTCCTGCTCGACCTCTACCCGCCCGAGCCGGCCGAGCGAGACCTCAAGATCGCACATAGCGGCGGCATGCCCCCCGCGCCGGTCGTGCTCTGGCTGCACTCGGGCGGTTGGCGTAGCGGCTCGAAAGACCACTGCCCGATCCGCTGGCTCTGCCGGTTTGGCTACGCGGTGGCAGCCGTGAATTACCGCCTGCTGCCTCGGCACAAGTACCCCGATGCGATCCACGACGCCAAGTCGGCCGTGCGTTTCCTGCGTGCCCATGCGCAAGAGCTGAACATCCGCGCCGACGCCATCGCCGCCAGCGGCGCCTCGGCGGGCGGGTACCTGGCGAACATGCTGGGGGTGACCGCCGGCGTCGAAGCGTTCGACGGGCCGGGGCCCTGGGGCGACCAGCCCTCGCACGTGCAGGCGGTGGTCAACTACTTCGGCTTCACGGATTTTGTCGCGTTGCAGGAGCTGCCCTCCCGCCGAGCCAACGGCGGGGCGACCACCGCCGAGGGCCGGTTCCTGGGCGTTGCCCCGCGTGAGCAGCCCCAACTCGCCGCAGCCGCCAGCCCGATCACCTACGCAACCGCCGCCGACCTGCCCGCCTTCCTGCACCTCCACGGCGAGCTGGACGACATCACCCCACTCGACCAGTCACGGCGGTTCCACGAAGCCCTCGCAAGGGCCGGCAACACGTCCAAGATGCTGCTGGTCAAGGGCGGCGGCCACGGCGGGTTCGAACTCTTCAACCACCGCGCCACGCGCGGCAAGGTCGTCGACTTCCTCAACGAATACCTCGCCAGCGGCGCGCCCCTGTCTCTGCAACGCCGCGCGGTGTAACGATCATCTCAAGCCGATCAAGGTAGTCATCCCTAAGATCCGCGACCGTCAGGGAGCGGTCCGGTGACACATCGTCCGACTCGCCGGAGCGCATAGGGTCATCAAACGCCGCTTGCGCGCTGTGTCGCCGCAGAACCGACTCACGTGCCCCGTTGCCGCACGGTCGCGGCTCGTACGGGACGCGACCTTCATCGTGCGCACTTTTTGGTTCTTCAGCAGACGCTTTTTCAAAGGTGCAAAATTTTTTTCAATGGGTGTCACAAGGGTTTTCTGAATCCGACGACCGATCCGTGCGCACAAAACCGGCTCGCTGGCCCGTCTGTAGGAGGCGCGTATGAGTCCAGCAAACACCAACACCCAAGAGCCACACGACATCACCGCGCTGCGCACGGCCCTCGCCGTGCTGCGCTGGGACGCGGTCGTTGCGCTCGCCCGGCTCATGGACGACCCGGATGCCGACTGCGAGACACGGCGGAAGGCCGCCACCACCGTCCTCACCCTCGACACCAGCCGCGTCGAACTCACGATCGTCGTCCGCACACCCACACTCGCACCTGCACCTGCATCACGCGAGCACCGCGCTGCCGGGGCGTTCACGCGTCGAGCAGTGAAGGAGCCGTGTGACGCTGACGTGCAGACCTCGGCCCCGGCAATGACTCGATGTGAAGCGTTAGTTCCAGAACACAACGCCCTCGGGGTCGCGGCGCGGTTGCGTCGGCGTCGGCGTCGTCACGGGCGTCTGCGTGATGACGTCCGCGAACGGGTCGGCCAACCCCGGGTCGGGGGCATGGGCAAGTCCGGGGGCGGGGGCAACTCCGGGGGCGGGGGCAACTCCGGGGGCGGGGGCGGACACGGGCTGTGCAGCGGTGGGCAAGCCGCCGGGCCGGGTGGCGCGGGGGCGGTCGTTCCAGAGCGGCTCGGTGGGCGGTGCGTTGGCGACCTGGTTCTCACGCGGGACCGGCAGGATTGCGGTGTTCAGGGGTGTCACGCGTGTGGGATCGACGGGGGTGTCCAGCGTCGGCCGGGCGGGGGTCGGAGTTGCTTCGAGCGCCCATTCGGATTCGCCGGCGGGTTCGTTGCTGAGCCACGCGGGGACGGTGCCTTGCCTGCCGGGGACGATGACGACGTCGCCGGGCTGCAGGGCGATGTTCCAGCCGGTGTCGCCTTCGGCGATGAGTTGATCGGCGTCGACGGTGATGCGTCGGCGGAGGACGCCGTCGTCATCGGGCCGAACAACTTCGACGTTGGCCGTGTCCGCGTCTTCGACGACGCGTACGCGGGCCAGCACATCCAAGAGTGTCTGGCCGTTGGCCCACTCGTGTGCGCCGGGACGGGCGACCTGGCCGAACACGTAGATGTGTCGGCTGGCGAACTCGGTGACGGTGAGGTTGATGCTCGCATCACGGTCGATGACGCGGACCCGCCGGGTGAGCGCCTCGGACGCTTCGCTGGCCGTCAGGCCCGCGACCTTGACGACGCCCAGCATCGGCAGCTCCACCGTGCCGTCCGCGCGGACCGTCAAGCGTTCGACATTGAGCGCCCACAACCGATCGCACGACACCGACACGCGGTCCGGCGAGCCCATGCGGTATTCCCGCCCCGGCAGCCCGCCCCCGGAACCAACCCCAGTGTCGCCCCCCGTGTGCTTGGCGCTCAAACGCACAAACGCTGGCGCATCGCCGCGCACGGCCGACTCTTTGGGCGCAGCCGAGCACCCGGTCCACACCAGCAGCACACACAGCACCACGACCCACGGCAGGCCGAGCGACAGGCACCGCGCCACGCCCCGCGTGATCGACAACACAACACCTCTTGATGCCTCTTGTGCGTGCCCGTTCATGAACGCGGTATCGACCCGACCCGCCCACCACTTCACCCCCGTGTCCGCATAACCCGCAAAACCCAACGCAAGCCACCACACCATGCGCAACCACCCCACACAATCGATATCATGTCAGCCCGCGACACCGATCGCCGTCGGGCATGTAGCTCAATTGGATAGAGCTTCGGTCTTCGGAACCGAAGGTTGGGGGTTCGAATCCCTCCATGCCCATTGCATTGTTCTGGTCTCCCCCCGCCCGCCGGCTCTCTCAGCCCGCTTCGGCCAGGAACACCGGCACGTCGAACTGGATCGCCAAGTACCGGTGCTCGCCGTGGCCCAGGCACCGCACCACTCGGCCTTCCATCAGGTCGTCCGCCAGCATCAGCGACTGATGCGGGTCGCGCGCGATGCCGATCGACAGCACTTCACCCACCGGCAGGTTCGCCGCGTGTTGCAGCCGAACCAACAGGCCACCCGAAGACGCGTCCAGCCCCGTGCAGGCGAAGAACTGGCCGGTCGCCTCGCAGCGCAGCTTCACCGGGCGGTCCAGCTCGAACCGGCGGAACCGCCGACGCTCCGCGCCGGCCATGCACAACTCACCTCGGCTGCCGGGGTGGTAAGTCAATCGCATTCGGTTGGGCATCGGAGTCATCGCGTAGGCCTCGCTCAAGGTCATGCATCATCGGCCAGCGACCGCCCCGGAGTCGAATGTGGAGTCGCGGGGTGGACAAACCCGCCGGCTTGCCGCGCTGCCGACCCGATAACCCCGTTCAGCCGGATCGACAAACCCTGCCCCGGATCGGGCTTGACGACCGCTGCGCGCCTAAGGTATCTCGACGCAGGGCATCGCACCCCAAGGACCCCTCACGCTTTGACCCGACCCGTGGACCCCAAGCTCTTCCTCACCGTCGCCAAGTCGGCTCTGTCGACCGGGGACCCCGATGCGCTGGTCCGCGAGGTCTCCAAACGCTGGACTCCAAGGGCACTTTGCCCGCTGCTTCAGCACCCCGATCGCGAAGTTCGGCGGGTCTCGGCCGTCACCCTGGGCTTCATGGGCGATCGCGGCGTTGTCGGTTGCCTCAGCGCTGCGCTGCGTGACAGCGATGAACTGGTGAACCGCATGGCGGAGCATGGCCTGTGGGCGATCTGGTTTCGCCTGTGCTCCCCCGCCGCTGCTGAGTCGTTCCAGCGGGGCGTGTGCCTCTTAGGTGAAGAGCAATACGAGCAGGCGCTGCGCGAGCTTGAGTCTGCCGCCGCGATCGACCCCGACTTTGCCGAGGCCCACAACCAGATCGCGATCGCCCACTACCTCACCGGCCGGTACCGCCGATCTGCCGATGCTTGCCACGCGACCCTCGCCCGCATGCCCAACCACTTTGGGGCGCTGGCGGGCTTGGGCCACTGCTACGCCCAGCTGGGCGAGTATCGGCAGGCCGTCCACGCGTACGAGCGGGCCCTGCAAGTCAACCCGCACATGCAGGCCATCCGCGACGCTTTGATGGACCTGAAACAGGCCATGCCGCAGGACACGACGCTGATCGAGGACCCCGACCCCGCCCACGACGCAGGCGACACCGCCTTTTTCACCCGCTGGGCCTGACCACCGTGCTATACTTCAGCGGTTGAGAAGAATCGCCGACGTGTAGAAGACACGCAGCAGCAAGGTATGGCCGTCCTCGGGTTCACGCCCCTTCTGCTCTGCGTCCTCCGCGCCTCTGCGGTTCAATCGCTCGGATGGATGTGTTCTTTGACAACTGGGGCCGAATGGTATCGACCGGATCGTCCCGGACGATGGCGGCGCGTCGAGGAGCATCCAGGCCTCGTTAAACAGGATGCAAAAAACACAAATGCCAACGACGAAACTTCGATCGCTGGTCGGATCGGCTTCGGCAACGATAGCTCGCTCCGCCTCGCTGCCTAACTAAGGCAGCACGTGATGGCTGGTACTGGGCCCGTGGTCCAGCCATCATGAACGACAACGGGCTGGCCCAAGTGTGGCGTTTCAGCGCACAAGGGTAAGAAAACACTGCGACTAGGGACACGAACGGCTGTCGGCAGCCACGCGTGACCCGAAACACAAGAACCGACTACACGCGTAGAAACCATCGCTCAGCGATCACGACACGGGGGTTCGAATCCCCCCGGCTCCACTTTCCCTTCCCGCCCCGATGAAACCCGCTACGCGCACGCCACACACGCGGGTTTTTTCGTGACGGACCCCGCAACGCAACAACGGCAACGGCAACCACCGGCTGCGGCGCTCCGCAACTCGTCCAGGCACCAGCGACCGCAGCCGCGCAAACGCATCGACGCCGAGCACGCGCACCTGTTCTGCATCGGCCTCAACGCACCGACAAGCCGGGCCTCGCCGCGGGTCGCTCTCGCAAGCTCCGGCTCGCGCGGCAGCCATTCTCAAGTGACCCCATCCAGTGATCTCAATCGATCTCCATGAACTGCTCCGCCCGCACCGGCACGTCCAGCGGCGGGGCGCCCGTGATCCGCAGCATCCGCTCCAGCGACAAGAGCGCCCACCGCGCCGCGTCCGCGTGCACCGTGATGCGGTTGATGACCTTGCCCTGCACAAGATGATCCAGCACCCATGACAGGTGCGGCAGGTCGATCCGCTCCATCGTGGTGCACAGGCACTGACATTCACTGAGGATCCGCGCGTGGACGCCGCGCTCTTTGGCCTTGTTGCACAGGCGATTGACGAGGTGGACCTCGGTGGCGAGGGCCCATCGGCTGCCGGGCTTGGCGGTCTCGATCGCCTGGATGATACCCTCGGTGCTGCCGGTGCGGTCGCTCTTGTCGCACACCTCAAACGCGCACTCAGGGTGCGACATCACCGTGACGTCCGGCCAAACGGCCCGCACCTGATCGATGTGCTCGGGGCGAAACAGCTTGTGCACGGAGCAATGCCCCTTCCACAACACAAACGTCGAGTGTGCCAACTGCGCATCGCTGCACCCGCCCCGGCCGTCGCGGTCTCGAGGGTCCCAGACGCACATCTGCGCGTTGATCGGCGGGTTGCCATCGGCATCGAGTGGGCGATCGACCTTGAAGCCCGCGGCCGCCGCCGTGTTCCGGCCCAGGTGCTGATCGGGGATGAACAGGATCACCACGCGCTCGCCATGAGCCAACGGCTCGTCGCCGCCTGCGAGGGCCCAACGGAACACCTTGTCGCAGTTGCTCGACGTGCAGACCGCGCCGCCGTGCTCACCGACGAACGCTTTGATCGCGGCCGAGCTGTTCATGTAACACACCGGCACGATACGCACGCGCTGGCCGTGCTCCGCATAAAAGTCGGTCAGCGTGTCCCACGCGTCGACCGTCTGGTCGTAATCCGCCATGTCGGCCATCGAGCAGCCCGCGCCCATGTCCGGCAAAATCACCGACACGTTCTCATCCGTCAGGATGTCGGCCGTCTCCGCCATGAAGTGAACCCCACAGAACACGACGTACTCCGCGCCGACCGCGCGGACGCGCTGCGCCGCGAGCTGCGAGAGCTTGAAGCTGTCGCCCGTGAAGTCGGCAAAGTCGATGACCTCATCCCGCTGGTAGTGGTGCCCGAGGATCACGAGCTTCGAGCCAAGCTCCCGGCGACGCTGCGCGATCGTTTCGCGGAGCGACTCATCGCTGGCCTTGGTGTAACGTTCGGGGATGGCGGGTTGCCAGAGCATCATGCCCGCATTGTAGGACATGCGACGCATGCTTCACGGCCCGTCCATCACCCGACAGGTCGCCGTCGCCAGCACGATTGCCACGGTGTTGGCCACGTTGTAGGACCGCACGTTCCCGCGCTCGGCCCCCGGCATCGGGATGCTCAAACCCCGGCTCGGCCAGCGCTCGTGCCACGACTGCGGCAGCCCCGTGTTCTCGTTGCCGAACACCAGCACGTCCTCATCCGCAAACGCCGCGCGGTCGAACCGCGTCGATCCAAACTTGGTGATCAGCCAAGGCGCCCGGCCGGTCCGCCCGCAGTGCCCCTCCACCCAGCCGAGAAACGCCTCGTCGCTGGTGTGCTGCGTCAGCGTCACCGCCGGCCAGTAGTCAAGCCCCGCGCGTTTGACGTTCTGCTCGGTCACCGCGAACGCCATCGGGTGGATGAGGTGCAGGTGCGCGCCGAAGCCCACCGTGCTGCGCGCGATGTTGCCGGTGTTCTGCGGGATCGCGGGGTGGTACTGGACAACGTGGAGCATGCATCAGACCGTATGAGACAGAAACCACATCGCTTGAGACTCTGCTCTTTCACGACTCACGAAGCCCCACTCACGCCTCACTGCCCCGGCCCCAGCGTCACCACCGTCCTTGGCCGCATCGGCATCGACTCCAGCAGCGCCAGCACCTCCGACACGCCCACGCGGCGCAGCGCCGCGAGTTCATCATCAAGCGTGCGGTACACGCCCATGTATTGCCAGCGCGAGCCCAGCCCGTGCATCCGGCCCGCGGGCCGTTCATCACGCAGCACCATCGCCGTGGCCGTCTTGGTCACCGATCGCTCGACCTCATCCGCGAGCACATCACGCTTGTTGACGAGCGCATCGATCGTTCCGAGCAGCGTCGCCTCGACCTGTTCTGCGCGGTCGGGCGTGCACGATGCGGAGCCGATGAACGCGCCGGTGCGGTCCTGTGGCATGAATGAAAAATCTGCATCGTCCGCGAGGCCCGGGTCCACAAGCGCCCAGTAAAGCCGCGAGCCGTCGCTGTCTCCCAAAATGTCCGAGAGCACGTGCGCGGCGTATCGGCGGTCGTCCTGCACGCTTGGCCCATTGGTCATGAAGGCCATGTAGCTGCGTGTGAGCTTCGCGTCGGTCATCGCCACCCGCGTCTGCACCGGGCCGACCGTCTCGTACGACCGTGGCACGGGCAGCG
>DAIOEG010000081.1:0-1644 GCA_036746415.1 Phycisphaera sp.
CCCGGGTGTCGGCGTGATTGAAAATTTAAACACACCCACCGGCGCTTGACGGCGTCGGTGGGGATTTTGGTCTGGATGTTTCATGTGTCTTTGGAGTCTGTCTCCCATGCGTCGTCAAGGATTCACATTGATCGAGTTGCTTGTGGTGATCTCGATCATCGCGCTGCTCATCGGCATCCTCTTGCCGGCATTGGGCGCGACGCGGTTCACCTCGCGTGTCATGGTGTGCCTCTCGAACAACCGCCAGTGGGGCATCGCGCTGACCGCTTACGCCACCGATGCGAAGGGCTGGCTCCCCACCGCCAACTTCAACGCGGCCGGCGAGAACCTCTGGGACGTGCATCCCGATTTCCCCAAGCAGATCCTGACCTACGGCGGGTACTGGTCGATGTTCTTCTGCCCGACCCGCCCCGACGAGTATCAGAAGTTCGGCGTGCTCGGCCGTGCCGTGACCTACAACATCCAGAGTGACCAGGCGCTGTTGCTGGGGCTTGAGCTGCGTCGTCAAGCGGTCGGCGGGCAGTTCACAACACTCGACACCTCGTTCTGGATCCCCCGGTCCAACACGCGCGGTGCATCGGTGCTGCTCTACTTCCCAACCCCTCCGGGCGACCCGCGCAACACTGTCACGCGAGACTCTCTCACCGATCGTGGTGTGCGCGAAGACTACGCCCGGCGGATCGATGATAAGTCGGCCGAGCGACCGATCCACAGTGATGCGCTTTGGAAGCTCGAAGACTCAAACCTTGCCGGCACATCGGGCGGCCACCCGCGCGCCAACGGGATCGATTCCACAAACCTCACGTTTCTCGACGGCCACGCCGAGACACGGTCGGCCGACCGCATCGAGCCGCGTTACCAGTTCGGTGCGTCTTACAACTTTTATTGAGTTCCCTTCTGAGTTGCCTCACACATCCTCGGTCTTCAAGACCATTTCATGACAAGGAGTCTGCCATGTTCAGGACCGCCCGCAGTGGCTTCACGTTGATCGAGTTGCTGGTTGTGATCTCCATCATCGCGCTGCTCATCGGCATCCTCTTGCCGGCGCTGGGCGCGGCCCGAGACACCGCACGAGACGTCCAGTGCAAGACGCAGTTGCGGTCGCTGGGCCAGGCGTTCTTGACCTACGCCACCGACAACAAGCTGGCGCTGCCGCCCGTGCGTGAGAACGCCTTCGGCGGGACGCCCGCGACGCTCGACTATCGCACCTGGCTCACCAACCAAAACCCCGCGTACACCAGTGCCGGCCAGCGCGTCGTGGGCGGTGGCCTGACTTCCGGCGCGGCGCAGGGCTGGCTGATCTCCGGGCCGTATAAGGGCGTCATCTTTAGCTACATGAGCGGCACACAAGTCCGGCTTACTGACAACGCGCCCGGTGATGTCCCCGCCAACGACTCAGCCGCGCGGGCCTACCGCTGCCCGTCGCTCAGCTACGACGGCCAGCCCGCACTCGCCACCGGCGTGGGCAGCAACGGGCGCTACGACTACTCCGTCTTCTCCGCGTGGGGCGGGGCGAAGGTCGACCTCATCAGCAACAGCTCGCAGTTCATCCCCAACGCCGGGGCCAACACCGCGGATGCGGTCAGCGTCATCACTCCCATGATCATGGAAGAAGACCCCGATTTCTCCATGAACGGCTCGGGC
>DAIOEG010000081.1:1654-8881 GCA_036746415.1 Phycisphaera sp.
GACACACCATCTCCGACCGCGTCGGCTCGTGGCACAACAACGACTCGGGCAACATCTGCAACATCGACGGCAGCACCTCCACCGTCAGTAACAAAGATGCTGGCAACATCGCCGCGCAGGCCCATAGCTGGTTCACCAAAGCACGCGGCGGCCCGCTGCGATCGCTGGGTGACAAGCGCATCGCCATCGGCGGCGCGGGCATCACCGGCGGCGGACCCGAGTACGACCACGGCCAGTGGAACCGCCCGTGACCCCCGTCCGTTCCAACATGATGCAACACGGCAACACGAGCGCCAGCTCGCGCGCCAAAGGCCTTGCGGTGTGCCTGCTCATGGGAGCAACTTCAACGAGCAGTCAAGCCAGCGAGTTGTCGTGGAAGCTCGCGTGGGCCGAGGAGTTCAACGGTACGACCATCAACACCAACACGTGGGAAGTCCTGACACGCCAGAACAGCTTCAACAACGAGAAGCAGTACTACCTCCCCGGCCAGGCCTCGGTGGCCAACGGCACGCTCCGCATCCGAGCGGACAACACGCCCTTCGGTGGAAAGCTCTACCGCTCCGCACGCCTTGAAAGCTACTCCACGTTCCTTTTCGGGCGTTTGGAAGCACGCGCGAAAATCCCAACCACCAAAGGCATCTGGCCCGCGATCTGGATGTTTCCCAACCGAAACGTCGCCTGGCCCCTGGGCGGTGAGATCGACATCATGGAGCACGGGGGGAGCAACCCACACCGCGTCTCCAGCGCCTATCACTGGAACAACGTCCCCAACACCAGCCAGTACCGCACCGATACCTACGACGCCAACGCCATCACTGGTCTGCCAGTCCGCTGGCCCGATGCGTTCCACACCTACGCGGTGGAGTGGGAGCCGCAGGAGGTCCGATTCTATGTGGATGGGTACAACCACTTCACCGTGGTCGATCCCTCGGCCCCAACTGGATACAAGCCGGATGCGGCGCGACTGACCATCTCGTCAACACCGATGAACCTCGTGATCAACACCGCCGTGGGGGGATGGTTCGACGGCGACCCCGATGCGTCGACCGCGTTCCCGCAGGTCTTCGAGGTGGACTACGTGCGACACGCGACGCGACTGAGCAACGGGCCGCTGCTTGACAACGGTGGGTTCGAAGTGGGCAACAGCGCGTGGACACTGACCGGTTCGGCAGCCATCGGGCCAACGCCTGCGCCGATGCAAGGCGTCGACAGCACACGATCGTTACGCCTCGACGCACTCAACGCCAGCGCCACGCAATACCTCTGGGGCCCCACGATCGGCTCTGCGGACACCTGGTCCCTCGCGGTGCGCCACGAGGCCAGCGCCCCGCTGACGGGTGGCGCGACGCTTGTCGCCACCGTGCGGTTTCTCTCTGCGACTGACACAGTGCTTGGCACGCAGACGTTCACGCTGCTGGACGCAAGCGCCGCGACCGGCCTGTGGCACACGCGGACCCTCGCCCCCGGCACGGTGCCGACAGGCACGGCGTATCAATTCATCAACCTGCGCTGGCAGGGCGGCGGGTCTGCTGCGGGTATCGGATGGGTCGACCACGTATCACGTGTCCGTCCAGTTGTGCCCGAGCCGGGGACGATCGGCATGGGCATCTCGGCCATCGGGCTCTTGGCCGCCCGCCGCCCCGATCCGTCCGCTCGCTGATCATCACCGTTCAGAGTTGCACGTCCCAAGTCAAGCGATGCACGGACGTGTCTTGGGCGTGGTAGACAAACTCCGATGTCACGCATTGCACGCACATCCGAATCAGGCATCAATCTCAAAATCTCATTCGTGACTGTCCGCCCATGCGGAGTTGCACACGAGGATTAATGGATCAGTCTGATGTCCGAGAATGTCGAGAGTCTTTCAAATGACTGGCCGGTTGTGTGTTTTCAAGCGGTCACCGGGGTCAATCCGTATCGCTTGCAAAACTGCGTTGTCTTTCGAACCGATATCCAAACTGTGCGCAGGTCGTGTCCTAGCGTCGTGTGACGTGCTGACACCTCTCTGAACCGACTCGGCGATGCCACTATTCATGGCCTGCATCCTTTACATCGAGCCACAACCACTCCTCAGAGAGCTCCTCGGGGTTGCGTTGTCTGCCATCGGCCACGAGATGCGCGAATCGCCGGATGAGCCCGAGGATCAGACGCTTTGGAAAGGTGTTGATCTTCTCATCGTCAGCGCATCGATGATGCAACGCATCGGGATGTCGGCCATCGCCGGTTGGGCGCGGGATCGAAGCGCCCTTGGCACCACGGCTCCGGTGATCGCGCTACTCGACAATAACTCTCCAGAAGTCGAAGAAGCCCTGCGACTCACGGGCATCCAGGAGTGCATCTCCACACAAGATTTCACCTGGGCCGCGCTCTCGGAAGCACTGACCCGCAGCATCCCCCGCAAAGCCGTCACGCCAGCACCCGCAGCAGCCCCGGCCAAGCCCGCAGAGCAACCGATCACCAGCAAGAACCCAACAGCAATTCAGCAAACAGCAATAACACATGGTTCGAGCTCACCGGCTCCCTCTGGCGTGCCCCGCCCGGCGGTGCCCGTGTACGTGCCCGACCTCGATGAAGAGAACGTGCTCAAGACGCTTAGCCCGATTGTGGATCGGCCCACGATCGATCGCGTGTCAGAGTCACTCGAACTGCTCCAGCCCAATGATGTGCTGACCGAACGAGTCCGCGGCCTGCTGGCGTTGCAAGCGGAGGTCGATCCCCTGACGCAAGCCATCAGCCGAGACCCTGTCCTCTCGCTGCGTGTGCTGGCGTGGGCCAACGCGTTGCCCGGTGCTGAGAACAGCCCGGCTGAATCACTCCGGACAGCGGTCGACCGCATGGGGCGTGCAGCGCTGTCAACACACCTCGCGAACCTTGAAACATGCAAGGCCGACGACAAGGGCGGGATCGATTGGCTGGGCTTCACGCTGCACGCCAAAGCGGTTGCGCACATTGCAGCCGAGGTCGTCCGGCTGCGTCAGGGCCACGCCGAAGAGGTGCAGGCCGCTTTCACCGCAGGCCTGCTCCACGACATCGGGAGACTCCTCTTCGCCCGCATCCTGCCGACCGAGAACCGTGAAGTGCTGGAGGCGTCGATCGCTCTGTCAATGCCCATCGAGCTGGTCGAGCAACAGATGCTGCTCGACGACCACGCCAAGATCATGGACAAGGCGTTGCGTCACCTGCGGATGGGTCCGCGCGTGGTGAACGCCGTCGCCTGCCACCACCTGCCACTGACCGTGGCCCGCAATCTCAGCGGCCGCAACCTCGCCGATGTGTTGCAGATCGTCCTTGCCGACCGCATGGCCAACGCGATCCTGTACGGTGAGCCCGACAGCGCGGCGCTCCAAGGTGCAGAGCACCATCTGCACGTGTTGCGTCTCCCCGCCGATCAGGTCCGCCGCATGCTTCATCAGGTGAGCGAGTTGATGCAGAAGAAGCGTGACCTCTTTTTGAAAGACCTGGGGCTCACTGAGACCATGAAACTGGGCACCTCGCTGTTTCGCTCGGTGGCGGTGTCGCCCCGACCGCTCTTCATTGGTAGCGATGCGCATGCCGACCCCGTCGCGGTCTTCTGCCGATCGCTTGCGCCGGTTGAATCGACATCACCACCCAACATCGCGGTGGTGCGCATGACCAACGTGCGAGAGCGCGAGGCGTTGACAGGCAAGCTCAAGGCGCTCGAGTTCGAGAAGGGCAGCGGCAAGCTTCCCGTGATGTTGCTCTCACCCAAGGGCAACCTCAACCTCGACGAGTCCGCGATCCCCGGCCGAGCGATCCAGCTGCTCGCCGAGCCCGTGCCTTACGCACGCCTCTTCGCTGCGCTTGGCAAGCTGCTCGATCAGAACAAACAAAAGGCGGCCGCGTAACTTTTCTAAAGGGCGCATCACATCGATAACGCACGCTTCCAGGCGACGAGTTGTCCGTGGTGCGTCGGCTCGTGCGACAGCAGCATGTACGCTACGAGGTGGCCGATCGTCGGCACAAACGACCGCCAGGCCTCGATGGGGAACACACTCGACAGCGTCTCATCGCTCGCGCTGCGGACCGCTTTGGCCACCCGCTGATGGCCCGAGCGGTGGACCGACCACAACTCGTCTGCCGACGGGTAAACACTTGGATCCGCAACAGGCGAGGTCCCCATGTCCATGGTGGTCAGCCATGATGCCGGGCACGCGGGCTCTTGGCCCAGGATCGACAGCGTGTGGTGGTGACCGCAGCACAGGTGCCCCAGCGTCCACGCCGGGTGGTTGCGGACGCCCGCGGGCTGCTCAGCCCAGCGTGCTTCGGGGACGTCCTTCAGCAGCTTCTCCAAGTCATGCAGCGAAGCAGCAAAGAAGTGCAGCGCAATCTCACGGTTCATCAGCGGGTTCCTGTCATCGGTTGTTGATGCAAATGCGATCCACGAGACTTCGTAACGTGACCGGGTATCGGTTTATTCCCGCCCCTTGCAGTGCTTGATCAAGCTTTTCTACGCATCACCGTGTCGAAGGTTCTTGCGTGAAGATTCTGCTTGATGAGTGCGTGGTCACCGGGGTTTCGTCAGCACGTGATCTGACCCGATGCTCAAGTTGTTCAATAGAACGGTTGGTCTTCAATCACCGATAGCCGACAGGGTCGGTTCTCTGAGGCAAGACGCCCAGCGTCACACCTCGTCACGCCACTCAAGCGGTGCTGGCAGCTTGGCCGTTGAGAACTCCATGTGCAGCACACGGCGGTGTGTCACGGCGGTGGCCTTACCCGATCGATGCCAGAGCAACGGCGACATCAACAATGCACCCCCGCGCGGCACAGGGCAGACAACACCTTCACCGCTCGGTCGCTCATCGACCAGCCCCACGCGATGAGAGTGGGGAAGCACTTCCAACGGGCCGTTGTCTGGCCCGCAGGGGTCCAAGTGCAGCCGAAGGGTCAAGGTTTGACGCAGCACATCAACCGGCGGCTGCACCTGCACGATTCCGTCCTTTTCCGACCACGGCCCGTAGCCATCTGTATCGATTCGGCTCTTCACGGCGATCTGGCGGTCCTGATGCCAGGTCACAAACCAGTTGCTCCCGGGTTGCTTGTCAAAGAGAAGAACACGCACCGCCCGGGCCTCCGCGCCGAGCGCCGCGTCGACCACATGTCGTACTTCCGCCGACCTAGCAACGCGCCGCACCGGCTCGAAGCGAAACAAATCACGCACACCACCCCGGCGGGGCCCTCCACTCTCATCCACCGATGGCGACGCCAGACAGCAAGTCAGCTCATCACACACCGCATGAGAGACCACGGCGCTCAATACGGCTTAACCATCCGATGCAACCCCATCGACGGCTGCCGCATATTTGGTTGAAAGCTCGATCGGCACCGCAAACGATCTCCAATGATCAAACCATAAACCAGTGAAGCATGCCTTCCAGTTCAAGCAGGATTTGGGTGAGCTAGGTCGTCAGGTGTTGTATGTGTTGGCGGGCGACGCATGAGCCGGCGGTGGAACTCCACAAGCCCGGAGTATGGCTCGGGGTCGTGGTCACGGATCGTGTCGTGGTTAAGGGCCTGCGGATGTCGATCTTCTTGAAAGACCGGGCTGCACGCTTTCAGCACTCCAGCAGCCACTCCTGCTGCTCGTGTCTCAGGTTGGGACAGGGTTTCTGGAATGGATCGCTCATATTCATTCCCCCGTGTCCAGCACCGCCATGAACGCTTCCTGGGGGATGTCGACGGCTCCGATGCGCTTCATGCGCTCCTTGCCCTTCTTCTGCTTCTCGAGGAGCTTGCGCTTGCGCGAGACGTCGCCGCCGTAGCACTTGGCCGTCACGTTTTTGCCCACGGCCTTGATCGTCTCGCGCGCGATGATCTTCCCACCGATCGCGGCCTGGAGCGGGATCTCGAACAGGTGCCGGTCGATCTGTTCCTTGAGCTTCTTGAGCAGGTGCCGACCTCGGAACTCCGCCTTGGTGCGGTGCACGATGAGCGACAGCGCCTCGACCTTCTGCCCGTTGACGAGCACGTCCATCTTGACGAGGAAGTCGTTCTTGAAGCCCGTGAGCTGGTAGTCCATCGTGCCGTAGCCGCTGGTGATGGACTTCAGCTTGTCGAAGAAGTCGTAGATGATCTCCGCCAGCGGCAGGTCGTACTCGAGGATCTGCCGGTCGTCGGACAGGAACTTCTGATTCTTGTAAACGCCGCGCCGCTGCTCGGCCAGCTTCATGATGTCGCCGATGCTGTGCGTGGGCGTGATGATCTCGCAGTGCACGATGGGCTCGCGGATCTCCTTGACCACCGACATGTCGGGCAGCTCGGAGGGGTTGGTGATGAGGATGACCTGCTCCTCGCCGCCCTTGCCGGTGATGAGGACCTCATACGTCACCGTCGGCGCGGTCTGGACGATCGTGACCAGCTGCTCGCGTTCGAGGCGTTCCTGGATGATGTCCATGTGAAGCAGACCCAGGAACCCGCAGCGGAACCCCGAGCCCAGCGCCTCGCTCACGGTGGGCTCGAAGACAAAGCTGGCATCGTTGACGCGCAGGCGAGACAACGCCTCGCGCAGCTCGTCGAACTTCGTCTCCCCCGTCGGACAAAAATCGCAGAACACCATCGCCTGCGGCTCTTGATACCCCTCGAGCGCCGACTCGGCCGGCTCGAGGTCGAGCGTGATCGTGTCGCCGATGTTGATGTCCTCCAGCGTCTTGATCGCGCCGACCATGTAGCCCACGTCTCCGGCCTCGAAGGGCTCATCCGTCGCCTGCATGTGCGGCTTGAACTTGCCGAGCTCGCTCACCTGATACGTCCGGCCAACCTTCATCATGAGGATCCGGTCGCCCTTCTTCAGCCGGCCGTTCATGATCCTGAAGTACACGATGACCCCGCGATAATCGTCGTACTTCGCGTCAAACACCAGCGCCTGCAACGGCTTGTCCGGGTCGCCCTTGGGCGAGGGGAACCGCTCGCAGATCGCGTCCAGCAGTTCGCTCACGCCCACGCCGGTCTTGGCACTGGTAAAGATGCAGTCCTTCGCCGGCAGGCCCAGCACGTCTTCCACCTGCTGCGCCCGCAATTCCGGCTGCGCACTGGGCAGGTCGATCTTGTTGATGATGGGGATCAGGTCGAGGTTCGCGTCAATCGCCTTGTACAGGTTGGCCACGGTCTGCGCCTCGACGCCCTGTGTCGAATCGACCACCAGCACCGCGCCCTCGCACGCGGCCAGCGCCCGCGAGACCTCGTAGTGAAAGTCGACGTGGCCGGGCG
>DAIOEG010000082.1:0-8873 GCA_036746415.1 Phycisphaera sp.
TCGACACCGATCGACTCGACACCCTCACCTTGAAACCCCGCTACGCCGCCGCGGGCCGACACGTGCGCATTGAGCTGCTCGGCATCAATGCCACGTTCACTGCGGATCGCGCCGGTGTGGTCCATCACCGCCCGCAGCACGCTCCCACGCTGCGCCATCAGGCGCCCCGCCCACGAGCCCACGTTGCCGTACCCGATCAGCGAGATCGTCATGCCTTGGAACGCAAGTTGAAGCTCCGGCAACAGCTCATCGAGCACGTACACGAGGCCCTGCCCCGTCGCCTTCTCCCGGCCGTGCGACCCGCCAAAGGCCACCGGCTTGCCCGTCACGACCGCCTGTCCCGTGAAGCGCGTCGTCGGACCACCGAGGTTGATGAACGTGTCTGCGATCCACGCCATCATCTGTGCCGTCGTGCCCACGTCGGGCGCAGGGATGTCGTGCGTGGGACCGATGTTGTCCGCCAGCGCCGAGGTGAACCGCCGGGTCATCCGACGCAGCTCCGTCATCGACAGCTTGCGCGGGTCCACCTGCACGCCGCCCTTCGCCCCGCCCAGCGGCAGCCGGGCCAGCGCACACTTCATCGTCATCAGCACCGCCAACGACTTCACGTGGTCCAGCGACACGTCCGCGTGGTAACGGATCCCGCCCTTGTAAGGCCCCAGGATGTTGTTGTGCTGCACCCGGTAACCCTTGAACAACCGGTACGCGCCGTTGTCCATCTCCACCGGGAAGTGCACGATCAACTCGTTCTTGGGCTGCGCAAGGATCAACTGCAAGTGACGCGGTTGCTTCATCTTCTCACACGTGCTGAGCACCTGGCCAATCACCTGCTGGTACAAGCTCTCCGGCTCGTAACGAAACCCAAGTTCCTGAAGCACGTTATTCGTGATGTCCGCCATGACTTGCCCTTCTTGAGATGATCCAATCCAGTGATGAATTGTGCTTGATTAGCAAGAGTTGACGTCACTACCCTACCATCTTCGGCAAACCCCGCGAGTCCACTCCATGATCGTCTACTGCTGCTCGGACCTCATCTTCGCCACACGCATCCGGTCCACCTGCGACACGCTGGGCATCCTCAGCCGACCCGCGCGTGACGAGCCCATGCTCCAAAACCGACTCGACCGCGTTGAGGATGGCAAGGCCAACGACGCCGTCTCCGCCGTCCTCGTGGACCTCGACCTCGACGCTGGCCCGGCCCTCATCGCCCTCGCCAAAGCCCACCCCGCATCACCGCCCATCATCGCCTTCGGAGCCCACGTCGCCACCGAACGCCTCCAAGCCGCTCACCACGCCGGCGCATCGCAGGTCCTCTCACGCGGCACCTTTACCAAGGACCTGCCCGCGCTGCTGCAACGCCTCGCGTGAACATCCTCAAACGTCCACTTCCAGCACCCGCAGCACCACCGGCGAGCCGTCCACCACGTCCATCAGCGACACACGCCGACACGCCTCACGCACCGCGCCCTCCCGCGCCGGGTGCGTCGTGATCACCACCGGCACAAACGCCGACGCCGCGTCCTCCGCGTCGTGCTGCATCACCGCGGACAGACTGATCCCCGAGCCGCCAAGTTCACTCGTGATCGTCCCGAACACGCCCGGCACGTCCTTCGCATTGAACCGCAGATAGAACCGGCTCACAGAATCCATCGCGTCCACCAAAACCGCCGGCTCGTGACAATCCGGCGTTAACCGCATTTGCGCAAACGCAAGCGGGTACCAGCCCGACGCCACGTTGAGCACATCACTCACCACAGCGCTCGCCGTCGGCCCGCGCCCCGCGCCCCGCCCGTACATCATGACGTGACCCACCGCGTCGCCCACGATGCTGAGCGCATTGAACGACCCGTGCACCTGCGCGAGCTGCTCCTTCACGCTCAAGAAACACGGCCGGGTGCTGAGCAGCAAACCCCCGCCCGACACACGCTCCGCCGACGCGATGAGCTTGATGTCGTACCCGAGCTCCGCGCCGAAGCGGATGTCCGCCAATTCCAGTCGATCGATCCCCTCGCACGCCACATCGCTGCCGCCCACCGATGCACCAAACGCAAGCGACGCCAGCACCGACAGCTTCTGTGCCGCGTCCGCACCGCTCACGTCCAGCGTCTCGTCTGCCTCGGCATAGCCCTTACGTTTCGCGTCCGCCAACGCCTCGGCGTAGCTGCGTCCCTTTTGCGTCATCTCCGTGAGGATGTAGTTGCACGTGCCGTTCAAAATCCCAAACAACCCGCGCACCTCGTTGGCCATCAGCCCGAACTGCAACCCCGTGACACACGGGATGCCCCCGCCGCAGCTGCCCTCAAACGCGACGCTGACGCCGCGTTGCCGAGCCAGCGCGAACAACTCGCGCCCCCTGCTTGCGAGCATCGCCTTGTTGGCCGTCACCACGTGCTTGCCCGCCTCCAGCGCGCGCCGCACGTAGTCCACCGTGACGCCCGTGCCGCCGGCAACCTCGACCACGATGTCAAGGCCGGGGGTCTTGAAAAACGCATCGGCTTCTGACGTGACCATCGCCGCATCCAGCCCGTGCTCGCGCATCGCCTTGTCCACATCACGTACGAGCACGCGGCGCAGCTCGACCCTGCTGCCGCACCGGCACGCATACGACGCCGCGTGCTCACGCAGCAGCTGCACCACGCCCCCGCCCACCGTGCCACAGCCGATCAGTCCGACCCCGCATCGTGCCTCTGACATCGCTTCGCCTCGCAAAAAAAGTGCATCCCATCACGCTTTCCGCCGACCGACACGCCGACGCGCGACCCGCGTAGACTATGGGCATGTCGCCTCTCACGCCCACCGCTGAATCGCCGGCCTTCACCCCGCCGCTATGCGCGGTGTTCCGCAGGTTCCTGCGCGGGCGGGGGCTGAAGTTCACCGTCGAACGGGCCGTCATGCTCGACGCCGTCCTGAACCGCACCGGCGTGTTCGAGGCCGACGAGCTCGTCGCCGAACTCAACCAATCCCACCCCGAGCACCGCGTGTCAAAAGCGACGGTGTACCGCACGCTCAAGCACCTCATCGAGGCCGGTATTATCGGCGAGGTGCTGCTCGACAGCACGCGAGCCCACTACCAGCTCACGTACGGCCAGCCCCGCGTCGGCCACCTCGTCGACATCCACACCAACCGCGTCATCGAGTTCCCAGCCGATGCGTTGCAACCGTTCATCGACGCCACCTGCGAACGCCACGGCGTCACCGCGCTGTCCTGCCGCTTCGTCATCTACGCAGCAGACCCCAACTCACCCCCGCAATAACACCAGCATCCCACGCTGCGCAGCTGCGCGGGGTGTTTGATGCGTGGTATTGCTGCTGTCAATCGCTCACTCGTCCCGGCCGCCCTTGGAGCGCTGCTGGGCCTCGGCGGCGCGGCGCTGCTTACGGGACATCGCCACCGTTCCGGGGCCGCCTGCTTCTTCGGCCGCCGCCAAGTCGCGTTCCTGTTCCTCGCTGCCGATCGCGGGGCTCGCGGCGGCGACGGGCTGGACGGCCCGCTGCTGGTCGCCGTACGCGTTGCGGACCTGCACGTTGGGCGTGAGGCGCGCGCGGAACGCGAGCTCGGTCACGCGGTCGCGGACGTTGCTCTGCATGTCCTTGAAGAGGTTCGCGCCTTCGCGCTTGTACTCGATGCGCGGGTCGCGCTCGGCATAACCGCGCAGGCCGATCGAGTCTTTCAACTGGTCCATCGTATACAGGTGGTCCTTCCACGCCTGATCGATGATCTGAAGCAGCACGAAGCGTTCAAGCCGGGTCAGCTCGCTGCGGAACGACTCGAAGCCCTTGGCGGTGATGAGTTGCACGAGCGCCTCGCCGCCCTGCTTGTCGCAGCGGTCGAGTTCATCGTCGGTGACGAGAAGGCCGAAGCGTTCGCCAACGGTTTTCTTGAGTGCCTCACGGTCGCCTCGATGTTGCTCGGCGATCTTGCGAGCACACGGTTCAAGCTTCCCGCCGGGCTTCATCCATTGCGTGTTCTCGTCGAGCAGCAGCTGGAAGAGGTCCTGGCCCGTCTTGCCGATCACTTCCTCGGGCTGGAGTTCGCGGTCGTACCGCAGTTTGCAGTAGCCGACCAGTTGCGAGATGGCCCAGTTCATGTCCTGTTGCGCGCTCTGCATGAGCACCTCGATCATGATCTCAACGGGGTAGCGCACCTCGCGCTGTTTGTACAGCTCGCGGGCCTTGCCCAGGATCGTCTCATGGGCCTGATCGATGGTGAGGTCGCGCAGCTCATCCACGGTGATCTTGAGGCCGAACTTGTTGTCGGCCCAGTCGATCAGGTCCTTGCGACCCATGTCCGCATCGACAAACTTCGCCAGGCCCGCCAGGTCGATCTCTTCGATCTGCGCCACCGCCGCGTCGGTCAAGCTGTGCCGGACTTGATCGGGGTTGCTCTGGCGGAGCGTCTGCACGTCGAGCGGGACTTTGAACTTGGACATCGCCCAGTCGCGCAGGCCCTTGAGGTCCCAGTCTTCGGGTGCGATGTCGTTGGACATGTACTCGCCGAGCGTGACGGAGATGATCTGCTGGGTCTCGTGCGTGGCGGACTGGCGGACGAGGCGCGTCAGTTCATCGAGGTCTTCGGCATCGACCTTCGCGGGGTCGATGCTGATGTCGTGCGTCTGGATGCACCAGTCGGCGACCTGCTGCTTCACGTAATCACGCGCGAGGTATCGGCCGCAGGCGTCCTGGATCGCTTGATCGAGGTAGTCGAAGATCGTCTCGGGGATGTTCTTGCCTTCGAGCACGTCCTGACGCAGGCCGTAGAAGTCGTTGCGCTGGTACTCCATGACCTCGTCGTAGTCGAGCAGGTTTTTGCGGACCTCGTAGTTGCGTTCTTCGACTTTGCGCTGGGCGCGTTCGACGGAGCGTGACACCATGCCGTGCTCGATGGCGTCGCCTTCCTTCATGCCCAGCTTGCTCAGGATCATCTTGGTGCGGTCGCCGGCGAACATCTGCATGAGGTCGTCTTCGAGCGAGATGAAGAAGCGTGAGGAGCCCTTGTCGCCCTGTCGGCCGGCGCGTCCGCGGAGCTGGTTGTCGATGCGGCGTGACTCGTGTCGCTCGGTGCCGATGATGTGCAGGCCGCCCATCTCTTCGACGTGCGTGTAGACGGCGAGGCGGTGTCGGGCGTAGTCGGCGAGGCCGTCGAGTGCGCTCATGCAGTCGTCGAGCGTCATCGCGTCGGCCTTGTTCTTCTCGACGTACGCGTCCTTCTCGCACCAGTGGCGGAGCAGGCGGAGCTTGAGGTCGACGTCGCTGAGCGCGTCGGCCTCGCGCTTGTTCATGTTCAGCTCGCGCGTGGCCTGGTGACGGTACGAGAGGGCGATGAGCTGGTCGTCGCTCATCGAAACCTCGGCCTCGCGGGGCAGGATGTTGCGCTGCTGCCAGTGGTGGAGGATGGCTTCGCGTTCGACTCGGCCGAGCTTGATGTCCGTGCCTCGGCCGGCCATGTTGGTGGCGATCATGACGGCGCCGAGCTGGCCGGCGCTTTCGACGATGTGGCCCTCGCGTTCGGCGTGCTCGGCGCGGGCGTTGAGCACCTCGTGCCTGATGCCGTGGCGCTTCTTCAGCATCTCGGCGAGCATCTCGCTCTTCTCGACGCTAGTGGTGCCCACGAGCACCGGCCGACCGCGATCATGGACGCGCTTGATCTCATCGATGATCGCGTTCCACTTGTCCTTCTGCGACAGGAAGATGAGGTCTTCGCGGTCGCGGCGTTGGATCGCGCGGTTGGTCGGAATGGAGACGACATCGAGCTTGTAGAACTCGTGGAACTCGGTCGCCTCGGTGATGGCCGTGCCCGTCATGCCCGCGAGCTGCTTGTAAAGCTTGAAGAGGTTCTGGATGGTGATCGTCGCGAGGGTCTGGGTCTCTTCCTTGATCTTGACCTTTTCTTTGGCTTCGACGGCCTGGTGGAGCCCATCGGACCATTGGCGACCGACCATGAGCCGGCCGGTGAACTCGTCGACGATGACGACCTCGCCGTTTTGGACGACGTACTGCTGGTCGCGTTTGTAGACGGTGTGTGCACGGATCGCGTTGCTCAGTAGGTGCGGGAAATCGATGTTCGCGCCGACGTAGAAGCTGCCGATGCCAGCCATCTTCTGCGCTTCGGAGATGCCTTCGTGCGTGAGGGTCGCCTGCTTCTTCTCGGCCTCGACCTCGTAGTACTGCGTGAAGCGGTCGCGGTCTTTCTCCAGCTCGGGGAGCTGCTTGCGTAGCGCGTCCATCTCCTGCTTCATCGCGGGGATCTTGGATTTCTCACGGGCGTTACGGATGTCGCCTTCGAGGCCTTTCAAGCGCAGCTCGGCCTGCTTGACCTTGTGGTCGGCGGCGTCCCAGTCGCGCTGGCGGGTCACGAGGTGGCGGGCGATCTGGTCGGCCATGTCGTAGCGCGGGGCGTCCTGGCGCGCGGGGCCGGAGATGATGAGCGGCGTGCGGGCCTCGTCGATGAGGATCGAGTCGATCTCGTCGACGATGGCGAAGTCGCGGAACTTCTGGAACTGCTCCTGCGGCGTGAGCTTCATGTTGTCGCGGAGGTAGTCGAAGCCGAACTCCGAGCACGTGCCGTAGACGACGTTGCAGAGGTAGGCCTGCTGCTTGAGTTCGGGCGGCTGCTGGTGGTGCGGGTGGATCGCGCCGACGTTGAGGCCCAGGAGGTAGAAAAACGGGAAGGTCCAGTCGCGGTCGCGCTGCACGAGGTAGTCGTTGACGGTGACGACGTGGCACTGCCAGCCCTGGATCGACGCGGCGTAGCAGGCGAGCGGGGCGACGATCGTCTTGCCTTCGCCGGTCTTCATCTCGGAGATCTTGCCCTCGGAGAGCACCATCCCGCCGATGATCTGCACGTCGAACGGCCGGGCGCGAAACGGCGGGCGGGACTCGGGGTAGATCGCGCGCACGGCCTCGTAAAACGCGGGCGGCACATCGATCAGCAGGTGCGCGGGCGCGGGAAACCCGCCCAGCACGGGCTGCGGCGCGGTCGCGTCGGCCTGGGCCTTGAGCTGGTCGTACAACGCCTGCATGTCGGGCGACAGCTTGTCACGCTCGAACTGGGCGGCATGCTGCGGGTTGAACACGGTGCGGATGCCGACGGCACGGTCCATCGCTTCACGCGCGACGGCCATGATCTCGGTGAGCATGTCGGCGACTTCCACGTTGTCATCGACGTGTCGGCGGTTGAACTCGGCGGTCTTCTCGCGCAGCTGCGCATCGGTGAGCTTGCGCATCGCTGGTTCGAAGGCGCTGACCTGCTCAACGCGCTTGCGGTACTGCTTGAGCTGGCGGTCGTTGCGGGAGCCGAAGATGGACGAAAGAAATTTGGAGACCTGTTGAGTAACCATGGGAGTGGGTTGCCTGGGTGCGCTGCGACGCGAACGACGCAGCGCGGGGGAGACGGTGATGAAGACGATGCCCGATCGGAGCGACCGTGTGCAACGGCTTGAAAGCACAGAGATCAAGAGGTGGACGCGACAGCCAACGTGAGAGGATCAGCCCAGAACCGGCGGCGGGAGGTTGACGTCGGCGTGGCGAAGCGGCGGAGATCGGTCGGGGGTGAGCCGGCCGGTGGTGTCGGTGCGACGCGGGGCATCGGCGAGGTGGAAGCGCGGTGCATCGGTGGGCTCGATGAGCGCAATGCTCAGTCCCGCCAGCACACGCGCCGCGTCGTGCAGCGACTCGACCAGCTCGGCCAGGGTCGCACGCTCCTCGGCCCGCGCGGGCTGGGACGCGTAAAACTGGTTGGCACCCGCCAGCGCGCCGACACCGCCGACGCCCACGGGCAGCGTGAGGCACAACGCCACCGACAAGGCGGCGAGGGCGACGGCGTGTTGTCGGTTGCAATGGGTGATCATGGTCGGGCCTGGGGACAGTCGTCGTATGCTTTATCGTACCTTGGAGGTCCGCACTGAGACGGACGCGTGTTCACGCTTTGTTTTCGGGCGTGAAATCGGCCGTGTTGTCGCGGAGCCACCGGCGAGCTGCTCTCGATGCATCAGGGTCACCACGTCGGGATCGATCCAGACAACATCCTGCATCGCTCACTCCGCCAGCTTTCGGAGGACTTCGCGGTCTTCACGCGTCACTCGTCAGGCGACTTCGATCTGATCATAGATGCGGGGTTGAGCCGACTGTTGGTTCGGATGAAACCAGAAGCCCGCCAGCGTCTCCACCAGATCGACCTTGCCGCTTTCGGTGATGTGTAGCTTGTCGAGCAGGCCCTCTGGCAGCAGGAGCGCGGGCGAGATGTTGATGGTGGTGAGTCGGAGTTAAAAGGTCATGCTGTGGTGCTCGCGTGGGCGGTGGCGGTGTGTCCATCACATGGTATCTGCGGACGCTGACGGCCTTGCACAACGGCCGCAACTCGGCCTGCCGTATGATGCCACGTCCCACGCCAGCACCCCGCAGGAGACGCGATGGCAGCGCAACCCACCCTCATTACCGTCGGCCTCGTGCAGCACGCTTCGCCCCCGCCGCCGGGCAACGAGCCGACATCGTGGACCCACGCCGCGATCACCGAGGCCAAGCGACACAACCTCGCCACCGCCGAGCGTCTGATCCGTGAGGCGGCCGCGCGTGGTGCGCAGCTGGTTGCGACGCAGGAGTTGTTTGACGGGCCGTACTTCCCGCAGGTCGAGCACGAGTCGCAGTTCGCCTGGGCCGAGCCGATCCCCGGGCCGACGTCGAAACACCTTGCTGCGCTTGCAAAAGAGCTTGGCATCTTCCTCACCGCGTCGCTCTTTGAGAAGCGCACGCAGGGGCTCTACCACAACACGTCGATCATGCTCGACCCCGCGGGCAACACCATCGGCAAGTACCGCAAGATGCACATCCCGGATGACCCGCGCTTCTTCGAAAAATTTTACTTCACGCCCGGCGAC
>DAIOEG010000083.1:0-8861 GCA_036746415.1 Phycisphaera sp.
CTCAAACCCGCTTGAAAACAAGCAAAAACCCACAAATCCCACGAAGCCCGCGTTAACACACACGGGCTTTCTTCTTTCACCACACTCACGCATCAAACCCACGGCAATCACGCACCGCCTCACGCAAGCAACGCGTCACCAGCGCCGTCCAGCCCGTCTGGTGCGAAGCGCCGCAGCCACGCCCGCTGTCACCATCGAAATACTCGTAAAACAACACACGCCCCGCCTCATCCGGCGGGCACAGTTTGGATAAACGGCTTGCAAGTTCCTGAGCCACCTCGCCCAGTGTCCGCATCACGCCAGAACCCGTCGGGCACTCGACCTTGAAACTGTCGCCGTAAAAGTGGTGATACCGCTGCAACGCTTCCAGCAACAGGTAGTTGGTGGGGAACCAGATCGGGCCGCGCCAGTTGCTGTTCCCGCCGAACATCCGCGTCTCCGACTCCGCGGGCCGATACCGCACGGTTAGCCGTTGCCCATCGATATCCAACACATACGGCTCGCGCTCGTGCTTCTTCGACAGCGACCGCACACCAAAGGGCGAGAAGAACTCACGCTCATCGAGCAGGTGCTTGAGCATCTTCTCCAGGCGCGAACGCGACGGCAGCGCGAGCAGAAACAACTCGTCATTCACCTTGCCCTCCGGCGCTTCCGCGTCGTCATCGGTCACCATGTAGGTGATCGTGCGTCGCAGGTCGTGCCGGTGCGCGAGGAACCAGTCGAGACGCTTCTTGAAGCCCTTGTGCTTGCGGATGCGGCCGCGCTTGAACGTCTCGACCGCGATCATCGGCAGGAGGCCCACGAGCGACTGAACGCGCAGCGGCGTGCTGTCACCGTTGGTCGCCATGTGGTCGTAGTAGAAGCCGTCGCGGTCGTCCCACAGGCCCGTGCCGCCCAGGTGGTTCATCGCGTCGGCGATGTGCACGAAGTGCTCGAAGAACTTGCTGGCCATGTCCGCGTAAGCGCCGGCCTCGGGCGTCTCGCTGTCGGCCAGCTCCAGCGCCATTGCGAGCATCGTGTGGCAATAAAACGCCATCCACGCCGTCGCATCGCTCTGCGTCAGCGTCCCGCCCCCGGGCATCGGCTGACTGCGGTCGAACACGCCGATGTTGTCAAGCCCCAGGAACCCGCCGCCGAACACGTTGTTCCCGTGCGGGTCTTTGCGGTTGACCCACCACGTGAAGTTAAGCAGCAACTTCTGGAAACAGCTTGCCAAAAACCTGCGGTCGCGGTGGCCCCGCGGCGCGGTCATCTTGTACACCCGCCACACCGCCCACGCATGCACCGGCGGGTTCACATCGCCAAACGCAAACTCGTACGCGGGCACCTGACCGTTGGGGTGCATGTACCACTCACGCAAAAACACCTCCAGCTGCGCCTTGGCCTCGTCGGGGTCGATCTCCGCGAGCGGGATCATGTGGAAGCACGAGTCCCACGCCGCAAACCACGGGTACTCCCACTTGTCGGGCATGCTCAGCACATCGCGCGCGAAAAAGTGCTGCTGCCAATCCTTGTTCCGGCCTTGCTTGCGCTGCTCCGGCGGCTTCACCATCAGCGGGTCACCCTCCAGCCACGCATCCACGATGTAGTGATAGAACTGCTTGGTCCAAAGAAGCCCCGCGTACGCCTGACGCGCCACCACCCGCTCACGAGCGCCCAGCGACGCGTCCAGCACGCTGTCATAAAACGCGTCCGCCTCACGCATGCGTTCCTCAAACACACGCGAGATGCCCGACGCGTCCAACGCGCCCGTGCCCTCGCCCTCTGCCAAGCGCAGCAGCACCGTCTGCGACTCACCCGCAGCAAGCGTCAAACGGTAGTGCGCACAGGCCTTGGTCCCGTCGCGCTTGGGGTTGATCGCTGTCGACTCGCCGTTGACGACATAACGATGGAAGGCGTCTTTCGTGAACTTTGTGCCGCGCGCATCGTTGTACAACGCCCGTGTATTCGTCGCGTTTTCGGTGAACAGCAGCGTGGGCAGCGTGCCATCCGGTGAAGCGCCCAATTGCCAGGTGAACCGCTGCAGCGTCTCGTGCTGCGCCTGCACCACCGTCGGCTGCGCATCCTCGTTCCACAACCAGGGCTTGCTCGTGCAGCCCTCGTGCTCGCAGCCCCAGACCCACGTGTTACGAAACCACAGCGTCGGCAACAGGTGCAGCTCCGCCCGTACCGGCCCGTGGTTCGTCACCGTGATCCGCATGCACGTGTTGTTGTCTGTCTCCTTTGCATACTCGGTGACGACATCGAAGTATCGACCCTCGTTGAAGCAGCCCGTGTCTTCCACCTCGAACTCCATCTGGTCCTTGCCCCGCCGCGCGTTCTCATCGCGTAGTGCTTGATAGGGGTACGCGGAGTGCGGGTAGTGGTAAGCGGCCTTGGCGTAGCTGTGGGTGGGTGTGGAGTCGAGGTACCAGTAGCGCTCCTTGACGTCCTCGCCGTGGTTGCCCTGGCTGTTGGTGAGGCCGAAGAGGCGCTCTTTAAGGATCGGGTCATTGCCGTTCCACAGGGCGACGGCGAAGCACAGCCGGCATTGGCGGTCTGTCCAGCCCATGAGGCCGTCTTCACCCCAGCGGTAGGCGCGTTGATGCGCGTGTTCAAAGGGGAAGTCGGTCCAGCAGTCGCCGTTGGACGAGTAGTCCTCGCGGACGGTGCCCCATTGGCGTTCGCTGACGTACGGGCCCCAGCGTTTCCAGTTGGCGGTGCGCTGCGCGTCGAGGTGGAGCCGGTGGTGTTCGGGTGTGTGGGCCATGGTGGTGTGTGATGTTGAAGGCGATGTGGGGTGTGGTGATCGGCTGGGGCGTAGCATATCTGCCATGCTTCGATCCCCCGCGAGCCGGCTGCGATTCAAGGACTACACACGTCAACGCAAGGACGAGCGCAAGCAAGGCGTGCAGCGCGACCGCCACGGCAAGAAGATCGAACGCCAGCGCAGCTTCGTCGAGTTGCTGAGCCGGTTCTGGTGGATGGTGGGCGTGCATCAGCGCGTGGTGCTCGGCTCGCTCGTGCTGCTGAGCTTGTCGGTGATGGTGGGGCTGCTGCCGTTGTATTCACCCAAGATCGTGGTGGACTACGTGCTGGGCGATGAGCCGGTGCCCGCGTGGCTGACGACGGTGACGCAGGGCGCGACCACGGGGCGGGCGATCCTGGTGTGGCTGGTGTGCGCTGCGCTGCTGCTCACGGGGCTGTCGGTGCTGCTTGGGCTTTGGGGCCGGTGGGAGGCGACGAAGATCAGCAAGCGCCTGCAAGTCGAAGCGCGGCGAGACGTGTTCGATCATGCGTCACGTCTGCCGCTGCACCGGATTTACGAGCTCAAGTCCGGCGGCGTGTCGTCGCTGCTGCGTGATGATGCGGGCACGGTCGGCGAGCTGATCTTCAACATGATCTACAACCCCTGGCGGGCGATCATCCAGCTCGCGGGGTCGCTGCTTGTTTTGGCCTATGTCGATTGGAAGCTGCTTGCGATGGGCCTGCTCATCCTGCCGCTGTCGTGGTTCACGCACAAGGCGTGGATCAGCAACATCCGGCCGATCTGGCGCGACATCCGCACGACCCGCCGAGAGATCGACGGCACGAGCACCGAGACCTTCGGCGGGATGCGCATCGTGCGTGCCTTTAACCGTGTGCGTGCCGAGTCCACCGCGTTCATGAAACGCAACGACTTTCACGTGCGGCAGGAACTCCTGAGTTGGTGGTGGGGCCGGGGCGTGGACACGGCCTGGGCGCTCATCATCCCCACGGCGTCGGCGGCGCTGCTCCTCTACGGCTCGCTGCGCATCATCGGCGACCGCGAGGCCGTCGCTGCGGGAACGATGAGCAGCACCGATGCGCTCACCGTCGGCGACCTGTTTGTGTTTCTTACCTACCTCACGGCGTTACTCGCGCCGATCGCGGCGCTGGCGGGCTCGGCCACGGGCCTGCAGAACGGGCTTGCAGCGCTCGACCGCGTGCTCGACATCTTGAAAGAGCCCCGCGAATTTGAAGACTCCGTAGCGCACAACAGCCAGAGCACGCCAAGCGCCCCGCGCACGCTCGACCGCGACACCGTGCTGGGACGCGTGACGCTGGACCGCGTGGGCTTTGTCTATCCGCGCACAACGCGGTCGGTGCTGGAGGACGTGTCGCTCGAAGCACCGGCGGGCAGCACCGTCGCGCTCGTCGGACCCTCGGGCTCAGGCAAGACGACGCTGTGCAACCTCGTGGCACGCTTCTACGACCCAACGGCGGGACGCGTGCTGATCGACGGCATCGACCTGCGCGACGTCGATGTGGACTCGTACCGCGGGCTGCTGGGCGTCGTTGAACAGGACGTGTTCTTGTTCGACGGCAGCGTGGCCGACAACATCGCGTACGGCTTGCGCAACGCGAAACGGCCACAGGTCGAAGAGGCCGCGCGACTCGCCAACGCGCACGGCTTCATCATCGACATGCCCAAGGGCTACGACACGCTCATCGGCGAACGCGGCGTCAAGCTCTCCGGCGGGCAGCGCCAGCGCCTCGCCATCGCCCGGGCCATCCTCGCCGACCCGCGCATCCTGATCCTTGACGAAGCGACCAGCAACCTCGACACCGAGAGCGAACGGCTGATCCAGGCCTCGCTCGCCAAGCTCATGCAGGGCCGGACGTGCTTTGTGATCGCCCACCGGCTGAGCACGATCACACACGCAGACCAGATCGTCGTGCTCTCCGGCGGGCGGATCATCGAGCGTGGCACGCATGACGATCTGATGTCGCAGAGCGGGACGTACCGCGGCATGATCGAGATGCAGGTGATGGGCCACGCCGAGTCTCATGAGAGATCCGGTGTGAGCTAATGGCTTGAGATTCGTACCAGGCAGGATGCGACCCGCGACAGATTGTGTTCCTCGATGGCCCCGCTCGTGTTACGCTCAAGCGGCAGGGGCACACGGACAGGAGTCGAACCATGCCGATCTATGTGTACGAAGTGGTGCTGCCCGACGGCGAGCAGGGGTTGGTGTTCGAGGTGCTTCAGAAGATGTCGGACGAGCCGTTGACACACCACCCCACCACCGGACAGCCGGTGCGCCGCGTGCTGCAAGCGCCGCACATCGCTGGTAAGGGCTCGCCGATGAGCGACAAGAAGATCCTCAGCGACAAGAACCTCGAAGCCAAGGGCTTCACCAAGTACGTCAAGGCCGGCAACGGTCGATACGAAAAAACGCTCGGCAGCGGCCCGTCTTCCATCTCCGCTGGTGGTTGACGCGTGGCGACCTGTGGCAGCAATCGGGCTGACATCCACCTTTGTCGCTACACCTTCGGAGCGCTTGTGGTCACACCGATTGCCCCACGCCGCGTTGTTTGTTTGCTTGCTGACGTATCGGTTGCGCGAGTGTGCAGCGATTGCCGATGATCTATAGTCGCAGCAGCCCCGGGGCGTTCCGCAACATGTGATGCGGTCGCGATCCACACTCTGATCAAGGTGACTGATGGACAGGCCACTTTCTCACAAGCGTCCGACCAACCTCCGCACGTTTTATTTTGGCGCGGCGTACTATCCCGACCACTGGCCGATGGAGTGGTGGGCCGACGATGCGGCGCTGATGGCGGATGCGGGTGTCAATATGGTGCGCATGGGCGAGTTTGCTTGGGATCGCTATGAGCCGATGCCGGGCCGGTTCGACGCCGATTGGCTTGTCGCTGCAGTTGACACGCTGTACGCCAAAGGCATCTCGTCGCTGTTGTGTACACCCACGGCTGCGCCGCCGCGCTGGATGACCGTGCAGCACCCCGACATGCTGCGTGTTGATGCCGATGGTCGTTCGATGCATCACGGCTCGCGCCAGCACTGCTCGCACATGCACGAGGGTTTCCGCGAGTACAGCCGACGCATCACCCGCGTGCTTGCCGAGCGGTTCAAGGACCACCCCGCCGTCGTCGGTTGGCAGACCGACAACGAGTTCCATTGCCACTTCAGCGAGGACCACAGCGAGCCCGCGCAGCGCGGCTTCATTCAATGGTGCAGGCGGCGCTACAACAACGACATCGCTGCGCTCAACCGCGCCTGGGGCAACGCGTTCTGGGCCTTGACGTACAACGACTTTGACCAGCTGCTGACGCCGCGCATCAACAAGCCCACACACCTCAACCCCGCGCATCGGCTCGACTACTGCCGGTTCCTCGCCGACGCCGTCGCCGACTTTCAGCACGACCAGGTCGCCATCCTCCGCGACACCAACCCGCGCTGGTGGCTCACGCACAACGGCCTGTTCGATCACATCGACTACCGCGGACGATTCACCAAAGACCTTGATTTCATTGCATTTGATGTCTATCCAATGTTCGAGCCCGACCCCGCGCGTCGGCCCGGCGGGCAGGCGTTCGGCCTCGACCGCGCTCGCTCGTGGTCGGGCAACTTCTTCATCCCCGAGCAGCAGTCCGGGGCCGGCGGGCAGCCGCCCTACATGCTCAACAGCCCCGCGCCCGGCGAGATGCGTCAGATGATCTACCGCAGCATCGCGCGCGGTGCCGACGGCATGTTGCTCTTCCGCTGGCGCTCCTGCCCATACGGCGCGGAACAGTACTGGCAAGGCGTCATCGACCACGACCGCGTGCCAAGGCGACGGTACAAAGAGTTTCAACAAGTCGGCTCAGAGCTCGCCACGCTGGGCAACGCGCTGCTGGGCACGCACGTGCACATCGACGCCGCCGTCGCTGGCAGCGACATGGACGTCAACGACGGCTTCGCCGCCTGCGACCTTGGCCTGCCTCATCCCAGCAAGACCGCAGCCGATGCGCACGAGACGCTCTTCCAACGGGGCTACGCCACGGGCATGGTGCATCCCGCCGACGACCTGGATGGCCTGCGTCTCTATGTGATCCCGCACTTCACGCTGTTCGACCCCGCGTGGTTCGAGCCGCTGCAACGCTTTGTCGAGCGCGGCGGCACGCTCGTCATCGGCGCGATGTCCGGCACACGGGACATGCACAACAACATCGTCGGCAACACCGCGCCGGGAGTCCTCGCACCCTTGGCCGGCGTCCTCGTCGATGACTTTGCACGCATCAACACACCCGACCAGCGACCCGCCCTCCTCCACATCAAAGGCCAACCCGACACGCCCACACAGCATTGGCGCGAGACCTTATTGCCGCAGGTAGACACCGAGATCGTTGCTCGCTGGTCTGGCTCATGGATGAACGACCAACCGGCGGTCACGCGACACACGCATGGAAGAGGCCGGGTGTATTACGTCGGCACGTTCCTGACCCGCGAGGTCTGCCAAGCCCTGCTGCCGGCGATCGCCATCGAGGCGGGGCTAGTGCCCATGATCCCGCCGAGCGACCCACCCGTCGAGGCATCGCTGCGCGTCGATGCAGATCGACGGTTCCTATTCCTCTTCAACTCACACGAAGACAAGCCGGCACACGCCAAACTGCCTCCCGGCAGACACACCGACGCCCTGACCGGAAAGCCCGCAAAACCATCTGTGACCATCCCCGCCTTGGGCGTGCGCATCATGCGTCTGGAGTGATCCGTTGTGTCGGTCCGTACGAAACGCCCGCCCTGTTCAGGCGGGTGTTTTTCATGCCCGACTCAGGTCGCAAGCTGGCGGAGCATCACGTGCAGAAGTGGATCGACGGCGAGACTTACTCCGGTTCAGGACTCCACTGATACACCATGACCTTGGCGTACCCGTCTTCCTCCACGTGGATCTGATACGAGCCATCGGCTCGCTGGATCGCCGAGATCCCAAAGGGGATGTCAACCCAGCCACTCACGTTGCCGACTTCTGGGCCGGGGCCGAACCAGCCGATTGATGTGCCGGTGTGTGCGTCGTAAACATGAACGTTGGCCTTCATGACTTCGACGGTGAAAAGGGAATCACCCGCGACGCTGATCGACGCGTTAGAGAGAAATGGTTGGATGCTGGTGTCCCACGGAACCACGACAGTCCAGGCAGCGGCTCGGTTGCCCTTGCTCCAGTCGTTGTAGCGAGCGACGACTTTGCCTGCTTCCTTCCACTGGTTGGATTCATAGGGATGCTCCGGCGTGTAGCCGGAGAGATACAGCGTGTCGGTGTTGGGGTGGTACTCCACACGGTTGACGCGGTTAAAGGGCTGGGGCATCTGGATCACTTCCGGAGTCTGGAACTTCCATGACGGTACGCCGCGACTGCTGAACCCATCAAAGGAGAACCGGCGGATGCCCTCACCGTCGGTCGCCTGCCAGACATCGCCGGCCTCATCAACCCACCAGCCCCAAAGGTCGGGCGAGTCGGTCATGTTGGCGTTCGACTGGTACTCGCGCTTGTTGAACTGGCCGTCGCCGTTGAGGTCGACCCAGAGGTGCTCGCCGCTCGCGGGCGCATGCGGTGGCCAGGGCTTGTCGTCGATGCTGAAGTCGCCACCATCAAGCGGTCGCTGGCCGAGTCATATGCGATCGCACTTGGGATCATGGTTTTGGGGAGCTCGGCGCGGAGCGATGTGGCCTGATATGTGTCGGCGTTCAAGGCCACGACACGGCGGTTCTTGGCCTGCCAGTTCTGAATGATCCAGACCGTCTCGTTGCTATCCACGGCCATGGGGCCGGGGCTTGGCAGTTTGACCTGCTTGGTCGGCTTCATTGTTGCGCGATCCAGCACCACGAGCCGGTCGCCGCTGGTGAGAGAGACGAGCAGAGACTCACCCTCCACCGCAAGCCCCGCGATCATGACGGGGACATCACGGTCCGGGCGGTCGTACGGCAGTTCCTCGATGATGGCATCGCTTCCGAACAGACCAAATCCGCCGGGGAACGGGGCATGGCTTCCATCGTGGTGGTAGCGGGCGATGACGTACCACTCGACATCAGCCGTTGGATAGCGTGCCAAGCGGTTGTCGTTCAGCCCATCGTCTGCCCCGTC